>JABXHZ010000361.1 GCA_013373335.1 Cyclobacteriaceae bacterium
CCCAACCAATTGAATCTTATCTCCAATTTTCGCAGTAAGCATATTCCATCCTTCCCAATCATCCTCTGCACAACCATCCTCGATTGAGTCAATTGGATATTTTTCGGTAAGTTCAGCCAAATAAGCAACCTGCTCTTCTCTAGATCTTACTTTTCCGGTTGGACCTTCAAACTTGGAGTAATCGTATTTTCCATCTTTATAGAATTCTGAAGAAGCACAATCCAAAGCAATCGTCACATCATCCCCAGCCTTGTAACCAGCTTTTGCAATCGCATCCAAAATGCAACCTAGCGCCTCTTCTGTTCCTCCAGAGAAGTTTGGTGCAAAACCACCTTCGTCACCTACAGCAGTGACCAAGTTTTTATCATGAAGGATTTTTTTCAAATGATGGAAAATCTCAGTTCCCATTCGAATTGCTTGAGAGAAGCTATCCGCTCCAACTGGACGAATCATAAATTCCTGGAAAGCAATCGGCGCATCCGAATGAGATCCTCCGTTGATGATATTCATCATCGGAACAGGCAGCGTATTCGCATTAACTCCACCGATGTATCGGTAAAGGGGCTGACCGGCTTCCATTGCAGCGGCTTTAGCTACAGCCAAGGAAACTCCTAAAATGGCATTGGCCCCCAATCTTCCTTTGTTTGGAGTTCCATCCAAATCGATCATAATCTGA
The DNA here is from genome assembly GCA_013373335.1 of Cyclobacteriaceae bacterium. GTDB lineage: Bacteria > Bacteroidota > Bacteroidia > Cytophagales > Cyclobacteriaceae > Algoriphagus. The sequence continues at coordinate 677 of JABXHZ010000361.1, forward strand.
TCGATCAGGTTTTGCTCAAATACATCAAAGCCTACAAGCTCTGAAGCTATAATATCATTGACATTGGCAACGGCCTTTAAAACCCCCTTGCCCAAGTATACATTTTTATCTCCGTCTCGAAGTTCTACAGCTTCATTGGCGCCGGTAGATGCCCCACTAGGAACTGCCGCTCGGCCAAAAGCTCCATTTTCGGTTACTACATCCACCTCAATGGTTGGATTTCCTCTGGAATCGAGGATTTGTCTGGCGTGAATTGATTGAATCAACGTCATAGTTTAAAAGGTTTTGAGATTAGTTTTTATTGATTAAGTCGATAAAATCATCGAAAAGATAGCGGGAATCATGTGGACCCGGAGATGATTCTGGATGGTATTGCACAGAGAATGCTGGCTTATTAGTCAATTTAATTCCTGCCACAGTATTGTCATTCAAATGTACGTGAGTGATTTCAACATCAGGATTCTTTTCTGTGTCTTCCCTTACAATATTAAATCCATGATTTTGTGAAGTAATTTCACTCTTTCCAGTCATCAAATTCTTGATTGGGTGATTGATCCCTCTGTGCCCATGATGCATTTTGAAGGTAGAAATCCCTACTGCTTCTGCCAGTAATTGATGCCCTAAACAAATTCCAAATACTGGTTTATCTGTTTGAAGAATATCCTTCACCGTATCTACAGCATAATCCATTGCAGCAGGATCACCAGGACCGTTAGAAAGGAAATAAGCATCCGGTTTCCATGCTTCCATCTCTTCCAGAGTAGTCTTAGCTGGATAAACTTTGCAGTAAACTCCTCGTGCTGCTAGATTTCTAAGAATATTCTTTTTAATACCAAAATCAAGGCAAGCCACTCGGATCGGAGCATTTTCATCTCCAAAGAAATAAGGCTCTTGCGTACAAACTTTGGAAGAAAGCTCCAGTCCATTCATATCCGGCAACTTGTCGAGCTCAGCCTTCAAGCCTTCTAAATCATCTTCATACTCAGAACTAATGATGGCGTTCATTGCACCCTGTGAACGAATGTGATGGACGAGTTTTCGGGTATCGATATCTGCAATACCTGTGATTTTATATTTCACCAAGTAATCTTGAAGAGAACCGTCCCCGTCCAATCGGGAATAGGTTTCCGAGAAACTATTGACCACAATACCTCCGATTGTAGGATGATCAGATTCCACCTCTTCATGGTGAACCCCATAATTCCCGATATGAGAAGTGGTGGTTACAATTACTTGACCGGTATAAGATGGGTCGGTATAAATTTCCTGGTATCCCGTCATCCCGGTGTTGAAACAAATTTCACCACCATTGGTACCAGGGTTTCCAATCAAAGAACCGTGGAAAACTGTTCCATCGGCGAGTAGTAGAGTTGCTTTCTTTTTTATCATTTTTGGAAGGATTGTCCAAAGTTAAATATTTCTCATAATGAGATGGAATTCAAGGCCAGAAAACCTTTACGAGATATAGAATATTCAAAAAAAAAGGATTGAACCAACGTCCAATCCTTTTCGATATGAATTGTGGAAACCACAATTAGTTTTTCTCGTTTTCCTCTGAGTTTTCATCAGAAGCTTCTGGGGCTTCATCTGCAGCAGCTTCAGCCTGAGGAGCTTCCTGAACTTGTTCAGCAGCAGGAGCAGCTTCGGCAGCCTTACCAGAACCTCTTCTAGATCTTCTAGTGGTTTTCTTAGCTGGCTTGCTTTCTTTCAACATCAATTCGTTGAAATCAACCAATTCGATGATACACATTTCTGCATTATCACCCAATCGGAAACCAGTTTTGATAATTCTAGTATATCCTCCAGGTCGAGTTCCAACCTTAGCAATCACTTCACCAAACAATGATTTGATTGCTTCTTTGTTTTTCAAGTAGGAGAATGCCACCCGACGATTGTGGGTTGTATCTTCTTTAGCTCTGGTGATCAGAGGCTCTACAAATTTCTTAAGTTCCTTAGCCTTTGCAAGCGTGGTGGAGATACGCTTGTGAAGAATCAAGGACGTGGCCATGTTGGATAGCATTGCTTTCCTGTGGGCTGCCTTTCTTCCAAGGTGGTTGAATTTCTTGCCGTGTCTCATTTTATTTATTCTTCATCAAGTTTATACTTTGAAATATCCATTCCAAAGGTGAGGCCTTTATCTTGAATCAACTGCTCAAGCTCTGCAAGAGATTTCTTTCCGAAGTTTCGGAATTTCATCATGTCAGAGATTTCAAGCTTAGCCAAGTCACCCAAGGTCTTGACGTCGGCCGCTTTAAGACAGTTGAATGCCCGAACGGAAAGGTCAAGATCGCTCAAGGAAGTCTTGAGTAGTTTTCTCATGTGAAGGAACTCCTCATCAATTGGTTCTGGCTCAGCCACGCCGGTAGAGTCAAGAACCATCGTCTGATCAGAGAACAACATGAAGTGCTGAATCAGGATTTTAGCTGATTCCTGAAGTGCTTTCTCTGGGTGAATAGATCCATCAGTAGATACTTCCAAAATCAGTTTTTCGAAGTCAGTCTTTTGCTCAACTCGCGTATTTTCAACACTGTACTTCACGTTTTTAATTGGAGTGAAGATAGCATCGATCGCAATTTGACCAAATACTTGTTCCTTTGGTTTGGATTCCTCAGCAGGTAGATAGCCTCTTCCTTTTTCGACGGTCAATTCGATTTCAAAAGTCTTGGACTCATCGATATGGCAAATCACCAATTCCGGATTCAAGATTTCGAAAGAAGAGGTGAACTTAGCGATGTCCCCTGCAGTGAAGACAGACTGATTTTTAACTTCGACAGTAATTTTTCCATCAAAAGCCTCGTGGACTTTTTTGAAACGTACCTGCTTCAAGTTCAAAATAATGTCGGTCACATCCTCCACTACACCTTCGATGGTAGAAAACTCATGCACCACTCCAGGGATTTTGATGGAAGTGATGGCATAACCCTCCAGCGAAGAAAGCAATATCCTTCTCAGAGCGTTACCGATAGTAACTCCATAGCCTTTTTCTAGTGGTTTAAAGGTGAATAAGCCGTGAAAGTCATCAGCTTTTTCCATCACCACTTTCTCAGGCATTTGAAATGCTAGTATGGACATATATTGTTCGTTGTTTTTTGCTGAAAATAGAAAATATTACTTAGAGTAAAGTTCGACTATCAACTGCTCTTTGATATTCTCAGGAATATCATCACGAGAAGGAATGCTGACGAACTTTCCGGTTAGGGTAGGCTTATCCCACTCCAACCAAGAGTACTTGTGTGCACCTCCGGTACCAGCCAAGCTGTCTGTAATGGCTTCCAAAGACTTGGAACGCTCACGTACAGAAACAACGTCACCTGGTCTCAAGGTGTATGAAGGAATATTAACTACCTCTCCGTTCACCAAGATATGCTTGTGAGAAACAAGCTGTCTTGCTGCACGACGAGTAGGAGCAATTCCCAATCTATAAACGGTGTTATCCAATCTTGCTTCTAGAAGCTGAAGAAGGTTTTCACCGGTAATACCTGTCTTACGGGAAGCGATGTCAAACAATTTCGCGAATTGTCTTTCCAAAACTCCGTAGATGTATTTTGCTTTCTGCTTTTCTGCAAGCTGAATAGCATATTCAGATTGCTTCTTTCTACGACCTCTCCCGTGCTGTCCAGGAGGGTAGTTCTTCTTTTGAAGTGCTTTGCTGTGCCCTTCAATAGGCTCGCCAAATTTTCTGGCGATCTTGGATTTAGGACCTGTATATCTAGCCATTCTCTTTCTGTTTTAAAATTAAACTCTTCTACGCTTGGGAGGTCTACAACCGTTGTGAGGAAGTGGAGTAACGTCGATGATGGTGGTTACATCCAATCCTACGTTTTGCAAGGTTCTGATAGCAGATTCACGACCCGCACCAGGTCCTTTTACAAATACCTCGATTTTTCTCAATCCCAAATCGTAGGCTACCTGACCGCAGTTTTGTGCAGCCATTTGAGCGGCATAGGGAGTGTTTTTCTTGGAGCCTCTAAAGCCCATTTTACCGGCAGAAGCCCAAGAGATCACTTGTCCTGCATTGTTGGTAATGGAGATAATGATATTGTTGAAAGAGGCTTTGATATGAGCTTGGCCTACAGCTTCAACTTTAACAACTCGCTTTTTACCTTTTGATTTATCGTTTCTTTTCTGAGCCATAATCTAATTCAGGTTTTATTTAGTTGCCTTCTTCTTGTTAGCAACAGTTTTACGCTTACCCTTTCTTGTTCTGGCGTTGTTCTTGGTCTTTTGACCACGCACAGGAAGTCCTTTTCTGTGTCTCAATCCTCGATAACAACCGATATCCATCAAACGCTTGATGTTCAATTGGACTTCAGATTTGAGTGCACCTTCAGTCCGGTACTCTTCAGCGATGATGTTACGGATCTTTGTAGACTCGTCATCATCCCACTCACCGGCCTTTTTGTCAAAGGAAATTCCGGCTTTGTTCAGGATCGCTCTGGCGGAGCTTCGGCCAATTCCGAAGATATAGGTTAGCCCGATTTCGCCACGCTTATGGTCTGGTATATCTACACCTGCAATTCTAGCCATAATCTTAACCTTGTCTTTGTTTAAACTTAGGATTCTTTTTGTTGATGACGTAAAGCTTTCCTTTTCTTCTGATCACCTTACAGTCAGCGCTTCTCTTTTTGATAGATGCCCTTACTTTCATTTTCTTTTATTTATATCTATATACTATTCTTCCTTTGGAAAGGTCATAGGGAGAAAGCTCCAATTTGACCCGGTCACCGGGGAGGATTTTAATGTAATTCATCCTCATTTTTCCGGAAATGTGCGCAATAAGCTGATGCCCATTTTCTAATTCCACTTTAAACATCGCATTGGACAGGGCTTCGATGATTGTCCCATCCTGCTCGATTGAAGTTTGTTTGGCCATATTAGAATTTATAATTCTCTTCTATGTATTTATGTGAAGTCAATACTTCTGTTCGGTCTTCGAAAATTGCTACTGTATGCTCATAATGGGCCGATGGTTTTCGATCCGCTGTTCGGATAGTCCATCCATCTCGCTCTTGGACGATGTTTCTCGTGCCAAGGTTAATCATGGGCTCAATCGCAATTACCATCCCCTCCTTTAACAAGGGACCACTTCCTTTTTTGCCGTAATTGGGAACCTCGGGTGATTCATGTAGATTTCTCCCTAAGCCATGACCTACTAATTCGCGAACAACCGTATAACCTTTTGCTTCAACGAATTTTTGAATCGCATGACCTATATCCCCAATCCTATTTCCAAAAACTGCTTTTTCTATTCCCAAATAGAGTGAATCCTTAGTGGCGCGTAATAAATCTAAGATTGGGGATGTAACTTCACCTACGGGATACGTATAAGCGGAATCGCTATGAAAACCTTGGTGAAAGACTCCACAATCTACTGAGATTATATCGCCATCTTTCAATTCATACTCGCTGGGAAATCCATGAACAACTACTTCGTTCACAGATATGCAGAGTGAAGCAGGGAATCCATTGTAGCCCTTAAAAGAAGGTACTGCACCATGATCCCTGATAAACTCTTCAGCAATTTTATCTAGATAAGAGGTCTTTACCCCTATCTTAATATTCTTAGCTATTTCCCCATGGGCTTTTGCCAGAATATCGGCACTTTCTTTAATCTTTTGAACCTCCTCCGAGGTCTTATAATGAATCATCTTAAGCTACCTGGTAATTTGAAGCGTTGTTCTTCATATTACCACTCTTCATCATTCCCTCATAGTGACGCATCAATAGATAACTTTCGATTTGACGAAGTGTATCCATGATTACACCCACCATGATCAGAAGAGAAGTACCTCCATAGAATTGAGCAAATTCACCACCTACACCAGCTATAATCGCTAGAGCAGGAAGAATTGCCACTACAGCCAAAAGGACTGAACCTGGAAGCGTAATTTTTGAGATGATCCCATCAATAAATTCAGAAGTCGGTGCTCCAGGCTTAATTCCAGGAACAAAGCCACCGTTTCGCTTCATATCTTCAGCAATTTGCTCCGGATTAACAGTAATCGCGGTGTAGAAGAAGGTGAAGACAATAATCAATACGGCAAACAACAAATTGTACTGCCAAGAAGTGAAATCAGAGAATGTAGTTCCAATGTAATTCGCTATATCACTCTCACCAGCCCAAATTTGCGCAATCAAAGCGGGCACAAACATTAAGGACTGAGCAAAAATGATCGGCATTACACCTGAAGCATTTACTTTGATCGGGATGTATTGACGCTGACCGCCATATACTTTTCCTCCCACCACTTGCTTCGCATACTGAACAGGAATTCTTCTCGTTGCTTCTGTTAAAGCAACTACTCCAACTACTACAAAGAATAGAACACCAGCTTCAATCAACAACAGGAGCAAACCTGAAGATCCTTTTTCCAATACTTCCGCTATGATTGCACCAGGGAATCTAGAAATGATACCGATCATGATCAACATGGAAATACCGTTTCCGATACCCTTCTCGGTAATC
>JABXHZ010000346.1 GCA_013373335.1 Cyclobacteriaceae bacterium
AAAAAATGAGTCTGTTAGTAGAAAAAGTGACCGGTAAAGCCGGAATGGATCTCGCTTTCAAGATTCGTACAGAAGTATTTGTCAAAGAGCAAAAGGTTGATCCTAATGCAGAATATGATGAGTTTGAAGAATCATCTACCCATTTTCTTGCATCTTTGAATGGAAAAGCTGTTGGTACCGCAAGATGGCGGTTTACTTCTTATGGTGTAAAACTGGAACGCTTTGCTGTCTTGAAAGAAGCAAGGGGGAAGGGAGTTGGTCAGGCTTTGGTCTTAGCGGTACTTCGCGATTTGCTTGTGAATCCCGAGGCTCAGGGGAAAATCCGCTATCTTCATGCCCAAATTCCTGCAGTATCTCTATATTCTAAATTTGGATTCCAAGTAGTAGGGGATCAATTTGAGGAATGTAATATTCTTCATTACAAGATGGAATTGAAGCATTAATTGAATTTATTTTTAAATTAAACACTATGAAAAAGATCTTGATTACCATTTTCATGATGGGGCTCCTAGGTCATTCCTTTGGGCAAAATGTCATCTCGAGTTCAGGAGCAAGTTCCGATCGGGATTTTTCCAATGAATTTAAACTCAACTTTTTAAACCTAATTGTATTAGGTTCGATTGAGGCTGGGTTTGAAAAGTATTTATCCGAGGATCATTCCTTGGATTTGCAAGTGCATTTGAATGATCGTTTTGGATTTAACTCTCAGAAAAACGGGAAGAACTATAAAACGAATTCTGTGCAGGCTTCTATGAACTTCTACTTTGGAAATAATCCAAATGGGAGAATTTACCTTTTTCCTCTGGCTAAAATCCGATTTGGAGAATTCGAAGAACCTGTAGATGGGGGTATTGCTACTACAAACATGAATGCATTTATGTTTGGAGTAGGAGGAGGTTATAAATGGGAATTTTCTCCCCATTTTGCTTTTGGTCCCTATGGAAGTATAGCAAGAGGTTTCAATAATGAAGTCGCCGACCGTTTTACTAGAGTAGAGTTTAATGGAGGATTCAGCTTGGGTTATCGATTCTGATAAACCCATAGACTAGCTCTTTTGATGAAAATTAGCCATCCTAATCTTTTAGGATGGCTTTTTTGTTTTTAAATTAATAGGTGATTTTTCCGATGCGTTTTTCAGATTATCCATTTTTACGTTTTCTGATCTTTTTCTTGATCGGGATCCTTTTAGGGTTCTACCTTGAGTGGCAACCATCATGGGGATTCTTTGCCTTGCTGCTTATCTTCAATTGGCTTCTTTATTTCTTCTTGGTTTGGAAGAAAAAGAGCTTAAGCTGGATTTCAATTTTAGGTTATAGTCAGTTAGTTTTTTTAGGACTTACTATTTCAATTTTTGCGCATTCCAGTGAGAAAGAACCTGAAACTATCCAAGGAGCTTATTTTGCGGAAGTTCAAAATTTTGATTTGGAGAAGCCCAATTCCAAGGAGAATGTCTTGTTGGTAAAAGCTTTTCAAGCAGATGAGGGTTGGAAATTAACCAACCAGTCCGTTTTAGTCTATCATCAAAGTGAATTGGGTTTGAAACCTGGACAATTGGTTTGGGTTGCTGATCGTCCAGAGAAAATGGATTCACCTCGGAATCCTTTTGAATTTGATTATAGAGGGTTTTTAGCAAAGAAGGGAATTTTTTCGAGGCAATTTATTCCTGAGGAAAAGATTCAGGTTTATCAAATTTCAGATTCAGCTGTCTACAAATTTTGGTTCCTTCAAATACGGGAATATTTCGCCCAAATAATTCGCACTTCTATCCCTCAACCTGAATCTCATCCGATTGCTTTGGCACTATTGCTAGGGCAAAAGGAACAATTGGATCGGTCGCTTCGAGATGCATTTTCAGATGCCGGCGTAATGCATGTTTTGGCTGTTTCTGGTTTGCATGTTGGGATTTTGGTTGCTGTTTTACTGTTTTTGATCAAACCATTAAATCTTAAATCCTCGGTTCGGAGATGGTATTTATTGGCTGTCGTTGGAATAATTTGGGGATATGCGTCTCTTACTGGTTTATCACCTTCTGTAGTCCGTGCCTCGGTGATGTTTACCTTGTTGGTGCTTGGAGAGCTAAGGGATCGAAAACCGCCTATTTTCAATATTCTGGCCTTTTCGGCAATCTTAATGATTGCCCTTAATCCGGATGTGATTGAAGACATTGGCTTCCAACTTTCTTATGTGGCCGTTTCCGGGATTGTTTTATTGCAGCCGTTGATTCTAAAATTGTGGTACCCGCCCAATAAGATAATGGAATATCTCTGGCAGTTAGCAGCCGTATCTATTGCTGCTCAGCTTGTTACTTTCCCGATTTCTGTCTGGTATTTTCACAGTTTTCCAGTTTGGTTTTTGCCCGCCAACCTCATCATTATCCCTTTGACTTTTCTGATTATGCAGGTAGGAATCCCCTTTCTTTTTCTTGGGTGGATGCCCATTCTTGGGAAAGGTTTGGGCTGGGTTGTTGGAAGCTTGATTCAGATTGAAATTTGGGTATTGGAAGGCTTCCGGTGGCTTCCTTTCCGCCTTCAAGAACTGACTATTTACCAGACTACTATTTGGGTAATATGGGGATTTCTTTTGATTTGGGTGGCTTGGGAGTATTTTCCTAAAAAACAATTGCTCTATTTGGGCGTGTTACTGATGCTAATTTGGACTGGAGGAAGGTGGTTTTATTTTCAGGACTCTCATCAAGAAAAAGGAGTTATTTATCGATCAAAAGAAGGATGGGCCGTTGATTATTGGAAGAATGGGATTTTGAAATCTTGGAATCAAGGAATTCCAGCCGATGAAATGAAATTCTTGATTTCTCCGAATCGAATACGGAATGAATGGGGGAATCAACCTGAAGAACTTATCGCATTTCAGGAATCACCTGAAAGTTTTTATTTTCCTGAGATAGGGATCAAACTAGCACATGATACACTTTATCTTCCCCCAAGGCAGGGATTGAAGTGGAAAGAATGGAATGAATCTTCTTGGAAAAGCGCAATGGAAAGACAGGTTTTTCCTCTTTCTGAATCTGCAGTGCAAATCTCCTTTTGAATTGCCCTATTCACCTGCTATTTTCAAGAGCAAAGAATATGGCATGGAATCTTCAATAATACTTGAGAAATCAAATCGAATCGGAAAAATAACCTTAAACCGTCCTGAAAAAAGAAATGCGATGAGCCCCGAACTCGTTGAGGGGATGCTGGGAGCTCTAGATGAAGTGGAATCGGATGAGGGCGTTAAAGTGGTGGTGATTGCAGCGGAAGGAAAGGCTTTTTGTGCAGGTGCAGATTTGGCATATCTTCAGAAGATGCAAAGCTTCACTGCGGAAGAAAATCTGGAAGATAGCCGTCGTCTGATGAATTTGTTCGACCGGATTTATAATTTTTCGAAGCCCGTCATTGCTCAGGTTCAAGGGCATGCCCTAGCGGGAGGCTGTGGATTGGTTACGGTTTGTGATTTTGCTTTTACAGTTCCTGATGCACTTTTCGGTTATACCGAAGTCCGGATCGGTTTCATTCCTGCTTTGGTTTCGGTCTTTTTGCAAGAGCAAATTGGTGCCGCAAAAACCCAAGAATTATTATTATCCGGTGAATTGATTTCTGCTGAGAAAGCTGCGGAATTGGGAATAGTGACCAGTGTCGTGGAGGCGGAGTTTTTGGAAAAAGAAGTTCAAGACTTTGCAAAAAAACTGATTGAAAATAATTCTGGCCAGGCTATGTCTACCACCAAAGCTCTTTTAAGGAGTTTGCATCAGGAGGAAAGACAACAAAAACTGGAAGAAGCCGCAGCCCTCAATGCTAAGTCCAGATCTCACCCGGATTGTGTTCGCGGAATTTCTGCATTTTTGAACAAGGAAAAACCGAATTGGTAATTGGAAAATCGGGCAAAGGAAATTCTCAAAGAGGTTTTTGGATACGGAGATTTTCGACCAGTCCAAAGGCAAGTAATCCAGTCGGTATTGGAGGGCAGGGATAGCCTC
>JABXHZ010000460.1 GCA_013373335.1 Cyclobacteriaceae bacterium
GTTCCGGTGATGCTCCGTTATTCTAAAGTTCTTTACCTCTATGGCTTAGGGAAACTGAAGTATAGGGGATATTAAAATAAATTCCGTTTATATTATTGAATAAAGAGCTCTCAAATTGATGAGCTCTTTTTTTATGGGATTTGATTCATCCTTGGTTTTATTTGCTTTCTTGGAGATTAATTGTCTGAAACCCTTAGCAATGAAACAAAAGGTATTTAGAATTGGACTCTATTTAATGATAAGCTTTTATCTAATAGGAGGAATTAACCATTTTTTGAACCCATCCTTTTACCTTCCGCTTATTCCAGATTATTTTCCTCAAAAGGAGTTGATTAATTATCTAGCTGGAATATTTGAGCTTGTATTTTCTATTGGGCTAGTTTTTCATCGTTTCCGAAAGCTCGCTTCCTACGGAATTATTTTAATGTTGATTGCCTTTATTCCAAGTCACATTTATTTCATTCAAATTGATGCTTGTGTACCCGATGGCCTTTGCACACCGGTGTGGGTTGCTTGGGTTCGACTGCTGATTATTCATCCCCTTTTGATTTTGTGGGCATGGGTTTCTGGAAGTTTAGATTAGTATTTATTTACCTTTTGTAAATATTACTAACAAAAATGTAAATATTACTAAACCTAATCGAAGTAATCCACGTTATAGCCTCTGAACCTAGAAAAAGATGGAGGCAATTCTAAGCAAAATGAAGGTAGAGGTGAATCCAAATCTCTACCAAAAAGAGCCTTTCAGTTCAAGTTTGGGTATCGCTATTGTTCAGGAAGGAACACGGATGATCAAAGAACTGGGATTGGAGAACTTTACATTTAAAAAGCTTTCTCAAGAGATTGGTAGTACAGAAGCGGCTATTTATCGGTATTTTGAGAACAAGCATAAACTGTTACTTTATTTGACTGCCTGGTATTGGGGTTGGATGGAGCATAATTTGGTTTTTGGAACCGCTAATCTGGAAGATCCGGCCATGAGATTGGAACTGGCCATTCGCTTGTTATCAGATGGTCCTATTTTCCAAAAAAATGAATACCTCGACCCGATTCAATTACGTGAAATCGTGGTCAATGAATCCTTGAAGGGTTTCCTAACCAAAGAGGTGGATTATGAGCACGAAGCTGGCGTATTTGCCCAGGTATATAAATTTGGAGCGCGGATAGCAGATATTATTTCTGAATTGAACCCCAATTACAAATACCCCAAAACCCTGGTCTATACAGTGTTGGAATCTAGCTTATTACAATCTTTCAATTCCCAGCATCTGCCGGGAATGACTGAGAATTCAATTAATGCAGCTGAACGATTTAAGTTTTTCTATCAATTGGTCATAAAAACCATTCAAAATGACAACTAATTCTGGAATTACACCCATGGCCCGCTTATTCCGCCTTTTAAAGGAAGAGAAGAGTCAGGTTTATTCGATTTATTTCTATGCGGTTTTGAATGGCGCTATTACACTGACTTTGCCTTTGGGTATTCAAGCCATCTTGAATTTTATCTTGGGAGGAAGGATTTCGACCTCTTGGGTCATATTAGTAATAATTGTTGCTGCAGGTGTTGCATTTGGAGGGTTTTTACAGATTTCCCAATTGCAGATTATGGAAAAACTCCAGCAGCGAGTTTTTGCCAAAGCGGGACTTTCTCTTGCCTATAGATTGCCAAGAGTAAAGCCTGAATTGATGCATGGCAGCCATGCGCCTGAGGTTGTTAACAGGTTTTTTGATACCGTCAACCTGCAAAAGGGTCTGGCGAAAATCTTGATTGACTTTTCAACGGCCTTACTACAGGTAATATTTGGCTTATTACTCTTGTCAGTCTATCACTTCACATTCATCATTTTCGGGTTAGTCCTGATTAGTATTTTGGCTTTGATTTTCTATTTCTCTGGGCCAAGGGGAATGGAAACGGCTTTAAAAGAATCAACCTATAAGTACAAAACTGCTTATTGGTTGGAAGAGATCGCCAGGACCATGAATTCCTTCAAACTGGTCGGCCAGACTCGCTTACCGATTCTTCGAGCTGACAAACTCCTGCAACATTATGTGGATTTTCGGTCCAAGCACTTTGGTGTATTGATTTTCCAATACAAAATCATGATTGCCTTTAAAGTGTTGATCGTTGCCAGCTTGTTGATTGCGGGAAGTTTGCTTTTGATGGAAGAGCAAATCAGTATTGGGCAATTTGTTGCTGCAGAGGTAATCATCATTTTGGTAGTTAACTCTGTAGAAAAACTGATTCTTTCTTTAGAGACGGTTTATGATACTTTGGTTGCTGCTGAGAAACTAGGTCATGTCATGGATTTAGAATTGGAGGATGCTGAAGGAAATGAAAAAATCATCTCCAGCACTTCCTCGGGATTAAAATTCGCCATGGAAAATGTGACTTTCCAACCCAAAGACAACTATTCACCTATTCTGAAAAATTTGAATATGGTGATTCAGCCAGGAAAAAAGGTGGCAGTAACTGGAAGAAGTGGTTCTGGAAAAAGTGCGATGCTAATGCTTTTTTCAGGTCTTTATGAAGAATACAAAGGAAAGGTTTCCATCAATGATCTTTCATTGGAAATGATCCAAAAGGAAAAATATCGGTCTATGGTCGGGGATTTTCTGGAGATGCAGCAGGTTTTCCATGGTTCCATTTTGGAAAATATCACCGTAGGCCGAGAATACGATGAAGCTCAATTAGAAGAGATTCTTGAATTGACTGGCTTAAAAAATCAAGTGTATCAATTACCACATGATTTGGATACAGAAGTTCAACCTGAGGGAAAAGGATTTTCCAAAAGGATTATTCAAAGTATTTTATTGTGCAGGGCTTTGCTGGGTCATCCTAAGGCCATGGTAATGGAAAATGCGCTCGATCATTTATATGAAGATGAAAAAGATAGAGTAATTCAATACTTGATTCAAGGGGATTGGACTTTGCTTTTGGTAACACAAGATGAAAGTGCAATTTCCAAAATGGATGAAGTCATTCTTTTGGATAATGGTAGTTTGGTTTACCAGGGAGATTATGCGGGTTATGTCAAATTGAAAAAGGAATTATAAGATGCTGAATATATCTAGGATCAAAATCAAGGAGTCGATTCCTTTTAGTGGAGCTAAAAGTCTCGTAATGACTTTGCCTTTGCGGGAAAGTCAAAAGCGGGTGAGAATCCTGCTCGCAATTATGATGGTTTTCTTCATTATCCTATTTGTGCCTTGGACCCAGAATATCCGAAGTAAAGGATATGTGACTGCTTTACGCCCTGATCAAAGGCCACAAACCATTCATTCAGTTATTGCTGGTAGGATCGAAAAATGGTATGTCAGTGAAGGTTCCTATGTTCAAAAAGGAGATACCATCCTTACTATTTCCGAAATCAAAGATGAATACTTCGATTCATTGCTTTTGCCTAGAACACAGCTTCAGGTAGAAGCAAAAGCGCAATCTGTACAATCCTACCAGGAAAAAGTTCAGGCTTTGGAAAATCAAATCCAGGCTTTGCAAAGAAATAATATCCTGAAGCTGCAGCAAGCTGAAAACAAACTTCGTATGTCTGAATTAAAAGTTCAGTCTGATAGTATTAAGTTTCAGCAGGCGAAAGTCAATTTTGAAATCGGTAAACAGCAGTTGGAAAGATGGGAGGCCTTGTATGAAGAGGGAATCCGTTCTCTGACGGACTTGGAAAGTAGGAGGCTTAAATTTCAGGATGTTCAGGCTAAATTAATTGCAGCTGAAAACCAATATTTAAGCAGTCAAAATGAATTAATCACGGCTAGAATTGACCTAGACGCGATTGATAATGAATTTAAAGACAAGCTAGCGAAGGCCGAATCTGAAATGTATACGGCAATGTCGGCTCAATTTGATGCCGAAGCAACGGTTACAAAGTTGGAAAATCAGTATTCAAATTACCAGGCTCGTTCTGGCTTTCGTCATATTCTTGCCCCTCAAAATGGATATTTGGCTAAGGCTATACAAGTGGGTATTGGTGAGACTATTAAAGAAGGGGACGCTATTTTGAATATAGTTCCGGCAGATGCAGATCTAGCTGTTGAAATGTATGTTCAGCCGGTGGATTTCCCTCTGATCCAAGTAGGGAATAAAGTTCGATTTATCTTCGATGGTTGGCCGGCAATTGTGTTTTCAGGTTGGCCACAAATCTCCAATGGTACCTTTGGCGGAGTTGTTACAGCTATTGATCAATTTGCCGGTCCGAATAATCAGTATAGGGTGTTAGTCGTACAAGACCCGGAAGAAGAGCCATGGCCAGATATGCTTCGCATAGGTTCGGGAGCAGATGGTATTGCTTTGTTAAACGATGTTCCGGTTTGGTATGAGATATGGCGTCAGTTGAACGGTTTCCCTGCGGATTACTATACCCAAGAACAAAAAGACGCATTAGAGAAAGAGAAAAAATGAGAAAGTTTATTCTTCTACTATTTCTGTTTTTTTCCTTTCAATGGACCTTTGGACAAGAGGTTGTTCAGGATACCTTGCGTTTTCAGGATTTTCTTGAATGGATGAGAGCATTTCATCCAGTTTCCAGACAAGCGGATATCACTCTCGAAATGGGTGCTATGGAAGTTCGTACAGCTCGAGGTGGGTTTGACCCATTGATTTATGGGAATTTGGATCAAAAGACTTACAAAAACACGAGTTATTATGATCGAAGGGAAGCTGGGGTGACGATTCCTACCATGGCAGGGGTAGAGCTCTTGGGTACCTTTGAGCAAAATTCTGGACAATTTTTGGATCCTGAAAATAGTGTACCCACAGGGGGATTGTTTTCTGCAGGAGCTGCAGTCAATATAGGCCAAGGTTTGATCCTGGATGAGCGCCGGGCTGCACTTCGGCAAGCAAAGATTTATCAGCAATCTACTGAAGCCGAGCGTTTGGCCTTGTTGAATGAGCTTTATTTGAAAGGAGCAGAAACCTATTGGAAATGGTCTGAAAGCTATTCCAATATGATGGCTTTTGAAGAGGCTGTTCGATTGACACAAATTCGATATAATGCAGTTAAGCGAAGTTTTGAACAGGGAGATGTAGCCGCCATTGATACTGTGGAAGCCTATACGCAATTACTGAGTAGGCAGTATCGTCTGCAGGGATTACAGAATCAATTCTTTGTTCAGTCTCAAATGCTTAGTGCTTTTTTGTGGAATGAAGAGGAAGAGCCAATGGTACTTCAGGAAGGTGTCATTCCCCAGACTTTGGGCTCTCAGGATGATTTTGCTATAAATAATGAAGAACTGAGAACTCTTGTTGGTAATCATCCGCAACTCCGGATAGCTGATTTTGAGTTGGCAAGTTTAGATGTAGAAAGAAGGCTCAAGAGTCAGTCTTTACTTCCTGTTGTGAAGTTGAAATATAATTTCCTTGTGGAGTCATTAGA
>JABXHZ010000174.1 GCA_013373335.1 Cyclobacteriaceae bacterium
ACTGTAGAAGGGAAGCAAAGCCAAAACCTGGATCAATTGGTCGAAAACCTAAGTTTAGACCTTCCGGAAGCCTTAACCAGAAAATCTGAATACCTGACCCATCCGGTTTTCAATTCCTATCATTCCGAGCACGAAATGCTTCGGTATATCAAGCGATTGGAAAATAAAGACCTTTCGCTAGTACACTCCATGATTTCCCTAGGAAGCTGTACTATGAAGTTGAATGCGACAGCAGAAATGATTCCTGTAACTTGGCCGGAATTCGGACAAATTCATCCATTTGCACCGATGGACCAAACGTTGGGATATCAGGAGCTATTCAGCAATTTGAGAACTTGGCTGACTGAGATCACTGGATTTGCTGACACATCTCTTCAACCAAATTCTGGTGCCCAAGGTGAATATGCAGGTTTGATGGTGATCCGAGCCTATCACATTAGCAGAGGAGAAGGCCATCGCGATGTGGCATTGATCCCTACATCGGCACATGGAACCAATCCTGCTTCCGCAGTAATGGCGGGAATGAAAGTGGTACTGGTAAAATGTGATGATCGAGGAAATATCGATGTGGCAGACCTCAAAGAAAAAGCTGCTGCAAATGCAGAAAATCTCGCTGCTTTGATGGTTACCTATCCTTCTACTCACGGAGTATTTGAAGAGGCTATCCAAGAAATTTGTGCTACCATTCATGAGTATGGAGGTCAAGTGTACATGGACGGTGCCAATATGAATGCTCAGGTGGGATTGACTTCTCCCGGAAGAATTGGAGCGGATGTTTGTCACCTGAATCTTCACAAAACCTTCTGTATACCTCATGGAGGAGGAGGACCTGGCATGGGACCAATCTGCGTTGCTAGCCACTTGGCTCCATTCCTTCCAGGCAACCCAATTGTTAAAACAGGAGGATCCCAAGCTGTATCCTCTATTTCAGCCGCTCCTTATGGTAGCGCTAGCATTTTACCTATCTCTTATGCCTACATCGAAATGATGGGAGGAGATGGTTTGACCAATGCAACAAAAATGGCTATCCTCAATGCAAACTATATCAAAGAGCGATTGGAAGGTCACTATCCAATTCTTTATACAGGAACCAAAGGAAGAGCCGCACACGAAATGATCGTGGATTGCCGTGGATTTAAGGAGTTTGGAGTAGAAGTGGAAGATATCGCTAAGCGATTGATGGACTATGGATTCCATGCACCAACAGTCTCTTTCCCGGTTGCAGGAACTATTATGATCGAGCCTACCGAATCTGAGACAAAAGCTGAATTGGATAGATTCTGTGATGCATTGATCGCTATCCGAGAAGAAATTCGGGAAATTGAAGAAGGTAAATTTGACAAAGACACCAATGTCTTGAAAAATGCACCGCATACGGCGCAATTAGTATTGACTGGTGAATGGGATTTACCGTATTCAAGAGAAAAAGCAGTTTACCCACTTCCTTATGTGAAAGAGAATAAATTCTGGCCTTCAGTTCGTCGAATTGATTCTGCTTATGGAGACAGAAACTTGGTTTGTAGCTGTATTCCAGTTGAAGAATATGCTCAGGAAAGCGAAACAGTGTAATCAATCGCCTTCTTGCAGCAAACGAAAAAGACCCGGAAAAATCCGGGTCTTTTTTATGTTTATTGCTTAAGAAATAACTCCTTTGGTATCCTTGGATTTTCTGAAAATCAACCAGAACATCACCACTATCAAAATAATCAGCAAGGCTACCTCGAACTGAGCCCAAATCTGGGAACGGTTAATTAGTTTTTTCGCCTTTTTTATCAGCCGATCCCCTTCTGCTAATTGAATCTGGCTCAAATCATCAAGATCCTTTCTCGCTTGTGAAATTTTATTGTCATAAAGCTTTACTTGGTCAATATTTACTCCCGAAGAATCCGTATACAACAATTCATAGCTTTTGATAGCGAGGTCATTTTCAATTATGGCTCTAAAATCCTTCAGATAATCAGCTTCCTGATCCGTTAGTTTAGTCTTTTCAAATTCTTCAACTATAGAAAGGATTTCTTTTTCCTGCCCATCTATTTCATCGATCACTTTGGAATAATCATAATCCAAATTGCAATGATCCACCAATTTCTGAATTTGAAACAAGCGTTCAGATATATCAAAAATATAGCTTTCCACCACCAAGCGATCATTGTACACTTCTGTGAACGTCGAACTTATTTCCCGGAAAGACTGCCTTTCGATGAGATTCTTTGCATAGATCAAAAGCAATAACATACTAATGATGAACATTGCTTGGATTTTTTTTCGCTTGATGGATTGATCGGACATAGAGTGAGTATGACTAACTAAATTTCTTTATCAGTTTAGGCAATCTTAGACAGTTTCCCAAAAATCGAGTAATTTCTCCTATCAATTTGGCTTGGCGTCATAGACACGAACGTAATCGACGACCATTTTTTGCGGCCAAATGGAAGGGTCAACACCTTCTCGTCCACCCCAGGTACCACCAACAGCAATATTTAAAATCAAATGAAAAGGCTGATTAAATGGCCATTCGGAATAATCTCCGCCCGTATTATCAAATTCAAAATACTTTTCGCCATCCACAAAAAACTCAACCACCTTCTCAGTCCAATTGATGGCATAAGTATGGAATGCCTTGTCAAAATCATCGATCTGAATTTGTCCCCCTTTTTGTGTGCCTTTCACATGATTAAACGCTTCGGTATGGACGGTTCCATGGACAACACCCGGATCATATCCTACATGCTCCATAATATCAATTTCCCCATTTTTGGGCCACCCTCCGTGTCGGTTTTCCTCTGCCAGCATCCAAATCGCCGGCCAGGTACCAGTCCCAGCCGGAAGCTTTGCCCGGACTTCAATGTATCCATATTCCCAAGAGGCCTTTCCGCGTGTCAACAATCGAGCAGAAGTGTAGCCTTTTGGAAATTCCGAATCAGCATGAGCCTCAATAATTAAATGTCCATTTTCAACTCGGGCATTTCGAAGTTCTTGTTCTCTATAATACTGAAGTTCCTGATTACCCCATCCGTGATCTCCTACATCATAGGTCCACTTGGTGGAGTCAGGCAAGCCTGAATAATCAAATTCATCAGACCAAATTAATTTTTGGGAAAAAGTCATGGTTGAGAAACCAAAGAATATTCCAAGAACAAGGCATGGTTTCAGCAAATAGGTTTTCATAAGAATATAGGTTAAAGACAGGTCGCTTTTCTTTTGAAAATTGGCACATTTTCCTTCAATCTCAAAACCAATCTCTAATTCCTACTTCGTAATTCAGCAAAACCATCTTCTCTTTTTAGGGTTTTATGAATCCAATGCAATTTGCCTTGAGGATGGTTTTTTCCCTCGTAAGAACCTTGTAAATTGCCACATAAACCCAAATAAACATGGCATACTATCATCGATTAGGTCAGATTCCGCCGAAACGACATATACAGTTTCGTCAGCCCGACGGAAGTTTATACAAAGAAGAACTCGTCAGCTCTAAAGGCTTCTCTGGGATCTATTCCAACCTGTATCACATTTATAATCCCAACGAAGTCAAATCCATTGGGGAGCCCAAACCCTACAAGTGGGAAATAGCCAAAGACCATGGATTACAGCAAACCCATCTCAAAACTTCTGGTGTAGGAACCACAGGAAAGGACTATCTCTCTGCACGCCGAATGCTCATGATGAATAATGATGTCATGATGGGTATTTGCTCTCCTGAACAACGGAAAATGGATTACTATTTCAAGAATGCAGATGGAGATGAACTCATTTACATTCATGATGGTGCAGGTACACTTTATTCTCAATTTGGAAAATTAGAAGTTCGAAAGGGAGATTACATCGTCATTCCTAGAACAACCATTTATCGATTTGAATTTGAAGAAGAAGGCCCCCTTCGCTTGTTGATTATTGAATCACATGGTCCAATCGAAACAGTGAAGCGCTATCGTAATGAAGTGGGTCAATTATTGGAGCATTCCCCTTATTGTGAACGCGACATTCGACCTCCACATGAACTACATATTGAACGGGAAAAGGGTGACTATCTCGTTCAGATCAAAAAGCAAGGAATGCTTCATCAGTACTCCTATTCACACAGTCCGTTGGATATTGTTGGTTGGGACGGATACTTATATCCCTACGCCTTATCAATTTATGATTTTGAGCCAATTACCGGTCGAATCCACCAGCCACCACCTGTACACCAAACTTTCCAGGCTTGGGGATTTGTAATTTGTTCTTTTGTTCCGCGTCTATTTGACTACCATCCTTTGGCAATTCCTGCTCCATACAATCATTCCAATATAGATTCGGATGAGGTACTATACTATGCCGAGGGTGAATTTATGAGTCGAAGGGGAATAGATCGAGGATCCTTCACCATTCACATGGGTGGGCTTCCTCACGGACCGCATCCGGGGACCGTCGAGAAATCAATCGGGGCTAAAGCAACAGAGGAATACGCGGTGATGTTGGATACCTTCAGACCACTTCAAATCACCACCGACGCTTTGGAATTTGTAGACAAAAATTATCCCATGAGTTGGACAGATTAATATTCAAAAGGCCGGTTAAACCGGCCTTTTGTTTTACATACCAAAGAATTTAAGTTCTTCGGAAAGACTTACTTTTTGATGTTTAACATCCTGTCGATTGATGCTATTTTTCTCAACACTCAATTGATTCAAGCTTACAGAATGAGCATATCGGTCCCCCTCCCAGTTTAAAAAATCATCTTTCAAACCTGAACTGTCCAAGCTTAATCTAATCTCATGCTTGAGGATATTTACAAAAGCCTCCGGCAAATGATCCAAAGGAAGCTTGATTAGCAAGTGAAAATGATCATTCAGAACCGAAAAAGCGCCATGTGAATTCGCAAAAACCTCAATGAAATTTTCCAAGGTGCGGCAAAGCAATTTTTCTCTAGGAGCATCAATCAATGCTTGCCTACCAATGGTAACAAAAATCCAATGTATCCATATTTCCGAGTTTGAATGGTTCATTTACATCAATGAAATGATCCAATTTAAGTATAAAAAAATTTAATTGAGCTGGAAATTCGAATTCAAAAAAAATTCCCAAACCAAATAAGGCCTGGGAATTGAAATTTAAATGCAACCTTACTTATTCCAGAATCTCATGGATGGGCTCCCCTGTTGCACCATTTGGCAATCTTATCTGCAAAAGCATGGAAAGCGTGGGTGCTATATCGGTTACGGTAGCATACCGGGTACTGCTTCCAGCAGGTACATTCCAGCCATAAAACAATATTGGAACATGAGTATCATAAGTGTACCCCGTTCCATGGGAAGTTCCTCTAGCACCTCCAGTCAACCAAGCAGGCTCAAGAACCAACAATACATCCCCAGAAGCTTTGTGATTAAATCCCATTTGTAATAGATGAGGTCTTCCTGTCTGGAATTCGGTATTTTTCATGGAGTAAGCAGTATAGGCTTCTTTGATCCCTTTAAACCTCAATACAAAATTTGCAATATCATCTTGTACTTTGCTTAATTCCAATCCTTTGTCCCTAATCAAACGATGATTTAGGAATATCTGCTCGTTAGAGACATTTTCAATCCAATCACCTTCCCCATAGGACTGATTGGTAAAACCCCTTAACTGACCAAGAATATAACCAACATTTAGATTTCCAGCTGGGACATTTTCACTTTCCATGTAGGTAGCAACATCAGCCACCCCATGGTCAGCAGAAAGGAAAATCAAATAATTCCCTTTCCCATAAGTCTCATCCAAATAATTCAGGAATCGCTCAAATTCCAGATCCAAACGCAAGTAATTATCCTCTAGCTCCATGGAAGTAGGACCAAAACGATGCCCGATGTAATCTGGGGAAGAAAAACTTACTGCTAGAAAATCAGTCTCCTCTCCTTTTCCAAGATTCTCCCCCTCAATAGCTGCCATGGCAAAATCCAAGGTCAAAGTATTCCCAAAAGGAGTAGAAGCGATCATTCCCAAACCGCCATTATTTTCCATCAAACTGGATAAATCATAGGGAAATGTTGGCGTATCTTTTCCGATAAATGGTGCCTCAAATACATTGTTATCATCAATACTATTGACATAGCTATCCGCTGGATATAGCGGTTCCCATGTATTGGAAAGGTATTGATTCGGTAATTGTTTTTCATTGAATTGCTTGACCCAAGCCGGTAATTCCTCCTTGTAGTAAGAGGATGTCATGAACTCTCCACTACCACTATCAAACCAATACGCATCTCCCAGATGACCAGCCGGCAAACTTGCCCCTCGATCCTTGATCGCTATTCCAACAACCTTAGATCGCTTATTGGTTGAAAATCGGAGTTCGTCGGTTATGGTGGTTGTCAAAAGATTTCTAGGACTGATTTTACCAGCACTTAGACTTCCTCCAATATTGTAAACCGTGGAATCCTCTGCACAATAAATCGAGCGATCCAAAGACCTCACATACCAACTATTTGCGATAATTCCATGCGTTGCTGGTGTGGCACCCGTATAAACAGAGGCATGACCTGGTCCAGTGTAAGTAGGAATGTAATTGTAGTGCCCGTTTTTCATCATAAAACCTTCTCTCATGAGACGTTTAAAACCTCCCTCTGAATAACGATCGGCAAATTTGTAGAGATAATCTTGACGCATTTGATCTACAATAATTCCCACGACCAGCTTGGGCTTTTCAGATCTTTCTTGAGCTTGAAGCCCTGAAAACAAAAAGGAAATGAAGAAAATTATGAGGCTATATCTTTTCATTTTTAGAATTTTTAGCATTCCAAAGATAAGCATATCCCGCGATCCAACGATTAATACTTTGTTAAATGGAAGAAAGCACACATCTTGAAATAAAAACATATACTATGAAACGAATCCTCTTCTTTTTTATCCTTTTTGTAGTCAATGCTCCCAGTTTTAGCCAATCTTATTTTAAAGATGGTTTATCTGCCGAATGGCATCGGGAAAGAAGGGACGCTTTGCGCAAGTTGATGCCTGTCAACAGTATGGCTATTTTTTTCAACAACCCAGTTAAAAACAGAGCCAATGATGTAGATTTCGTATATCATCCAGATCCTGATTTCTTTTATTTAACAGGCTTTCGAGAACCTAATGCTGCTTTGATTATTTTTTCGGAAGAGAGACAAATTGGAGATATCAAGACAGACGAATTGATCTATGTTCAGCCTCAAGATCCAAGAGCTGAGATGTGGAATGGAAAACGGTTGGGACAAGAAGGTGTTCGCGAAATGCTCGGTTTCGAACAGGTTTTTTTATTCGAGGACTTTGGAAAGGAGCCCAAATTAGGCATATCTGATTTTGATAAAATTTTAAGTTTTAGCCTCAGCGCTGATATTGAAGGAAGCTCTGCTAATGCTCCTCTTCGAAAAATGGTTAACACCTTCAAGAAGAACGCAAATTATCCGGAAGACAAGAACGAGGTAGCAATGCAGATGTACAATTTGATTCGAGCTACCGATATCGAAAACTCCGCAAATGTTGCCCAAATTATTGGACGTTATAGACAGCGCTATCCTGAAATTGAGAACGATCCGGTATTACAGGATTTTCTGAAAGCAGAGACCCCCGAACAACGAATGGAAGTCAAAAACAAGGTTCCTGAAAATAAAACAGATGTATTCGCCCTTTCTCAAATGATGGATCAACTTCGGGAGGTGAAAACACTCGAAGAAATCAAACTTCTTACAAAAGCCGCAAAAATCTCAGCTATAGGACAAATTGAAGTAATGAAAGCAGCACAGCCGGGTATGTCCGAACGGGAAATTCAAGGCATTCATGAATTTATCTACAAACGATATGGTGCTGAGGACATTGGCTATCCATCTATTGTAGGGGGCGGCAACAACGGATGTATTCTTCACTATATCGAAAATGACATGGAGCACATCAATGATCGCTTGATCTTGATGGATTTAGGAGCAGAATGGAGAGGTTATACAGCAGATGTAACCCGCACAATTCCAGTGAGCGGAAAATTCAATGATGAAGAAAAAGCGATTTATGAATTGGTTTTGAAATCCCAAGAGGCTGGAATTGCACTTTGCAAGCCAGGAGTTGAGTTCAGCGAAATCGGGAGAGTTACCCGTGAAATCATTAATGAAGGATTGGCTGAATTGGGAATTATTAAAAAAGGTCAGCGCCATAATTATTTTCCTCATGGCACAAGTCATCACTTAGGATTGGATGTACACGACCGAGGTGGCTATGGAGCCCTTAAAGAAGGAATGGTCCTAACCGTAGAACCCGGCATCTATATTCCGGAAGGTAGCGATTGCGATCCTAAATGGTGGGGAATTGCAGTCCGAATTGAAGATGATATTCTTGTTTCCGCAGAAGGCCCGGTTAATCTTTCAGGAGATGCTCCACGCACAGTAGCTACTATCGAACAAATGATGCGAATCCCAAGTGTATTGGAAAACTGGGTGCTTCCCGAAATCGATTAGTCATTCCCGCAAAGGTTAAAGAAGCAAAGTTCATTATGATTTACTCAGAAAATCAAATTTCAAAAATTGTATTAGATACGGCTTTCGAAGTTTATTTTGAACTCGGCCCCGGACTTCTTGAATCCATTTATGAAGCAATAATGGCCAAAGAATTAAGGAATAAAGGACTTCAGGTTCAATCTCAAGTGCCCATTCCGGTTTTCTGGAAAGGACAAGAAATCGGAATAGGTTATCGAGGAGACCTATTAATCAATGAAAAAGTCCTAATCGAATTAAAATCTGTAGAAAAATCACTACCTGTTCATCCAAAACAGCTGAAAACCTATTTGAAAATTTTAGACTTAAGGCTTGGTCT
Source organism: Cyclobacteriaceae bacterium (assembly GCA_013373335.1). GTDB lineage: Bacteria > Bacteroidota > Bacteroidia > Cytophagales > Cyclobacteriaceae > Algoriphagus. The sequence continues at coordinate 8,794 of JABXHZ010000174.1, forward strand.
ATTGATAAATTTCAACGAAGCCAAACTTGTTGATGGAATAATCAGAGTTGTTAATCGACTTGAAGATGGAGAAATAAATTAGGACTTAGTATGCTTTGCTTCTTTATTTCTTTGCGGGAGAATATTTAGTCCCTGCTCTTCAGATCTCCCCGCTTGATAGACCGAATAAACTGCGCCCATGCAAATGGATCCAAAAGTCGTAAAGGTCTTGGACCATAGAGATCCTGATTTTGCTGCATCAGCCCCTGTTGGAAATAGCGGAAGTTTTCATTTCCGGATGCCGGCATGGCCTCAGCCCAGCGAAGGAGCATTTCAGGACTCATATTAGAACTACTGATGGTCATCGGATCCACGACGGACATAGCAAGCACAGCCTCTTTGAATTCTTTTTCCGTAGGATAAGGCATCACTTCTACCTCTGCCAAAGCAATTTCATCCACTTCCATGGTGAGAATCAAGCTGATCCTGTCATCTTCTACATTTTCAGGAACTTTAAAAGATTGTCTTTTGAGCCCGATGAAACTGAAAACGACGCTATCTCCCTCCAATACCGGCATGGAAAAATATCCGAATCGACCACTGCTAGTACCTCTTCCCTTTTTGGGAACATAAATATTTACACCCGCCACTGCATCCGTACTATCTGCGTTTAAAATAATACCCGATAGCTGAATGACTTTTCTATCCTGTCGGTCTTGGGCTTGAAGTTTTCCAAAACCAAACAGAAAAAGAACAAAAAACAAGGAAGAAAGTAAGGCGGTCTTTTTCACAAATCTGATACTTAAATTCTCAGCTAATTTGCTGAATACAATTTCCAATACCTGAAATTTCGCTTGATTTTTTAATTTCACCAGCAAATCAGCGTTAAAACTTACAAATGAGGCTTAAAAATATCAGTTTAAATTATGGATTGCGAATTTTCAAGGCCTTGGGAGAGGAAGCGCGTATCCGTATCATCCACTTACTCTTACTCAATAAGGAATTGAGTATCTCAGATTTGGAACTGATTTTAGATTTCACCCAAACAAAAACCAGCCGCCATTTAATTTCATTAAAAAATGCTGGACTTCTCGGTAGCCGTCGGGTTGACCAATGGGTTTTTTATTACATTTTAGAAGAGTATCTCGAAATCATTCAGCAGATTTTTAAGTTTATTCAAAAAGACCCCAGTCTCCTCAAGGATCAAGAAACCTATGAAATCCTCAAATCCAACCGAGAACTGGCGATCAATAAAATTCAAAACAATCAATACCGACGCTAATCCTTTTGAAAACCTACCAACACCTTTTCTTTGACCTGGACCATACGCTCTGGGACTATGATCGAAATGTAACCGAATCACTACAGGAACTCTATGAAATTTATGGATTGCATGACTTGGGAATTCCTTCCTTTGAAAAGTTCTTCGAGTCATTTCATGCTGTCAATTTCCAATTGTGGGACTGGTACAACGAGGGGAAAATCGATAAACACAATTTGCGGAAGGAGCGTTTTCCACGGATTTTTGACTATGCGGGTGGGCGAGCTGATGCTATTCCAGCCGAGTTTGAAGAAGATTTTATG
>JABXHZ010000287.1 GCA_013373335.1 Cyclobacteriaceae bacterium
AATTTCTCCTTCAATGCCGGAACGATATCGTTCAGGTATTTTTCTTTCATTCTGGGATTAGCCATTGATCACCTCCCCTGTTTTCTTAGAATATCTAACTAGTTTCCCGTTATCACCTTGCTTGCGTCCTGTACGAGTAGCATCCCCAGTTTTAGGGTCGATCAACATTAAGTTACTGATATGTACAGAAGCTTCTTTCTTTTCGATACCACCTTGAGGCTTAGCTGCAGTAGGTTTCACGTGCTTAGTCACGATATTAATACCTTCTACAAAAGCCCGTTGCTTTTGGGTATCGACAGCAAGGATTTTCCCTGTTTTACCTTTATCATCACCAGCGATCACCTTTACGGTATCTCCGGTTTTTACATGCAGTTTAGCCTGCTTTTTGATCACTTTTTTCATGATTACAATACTTCAGGGGCCAAAGAAACGATTTTCATATACTGCTTCTCCCGAAGTTCTCTAGCCACAGGGCCGAAGATACGGGTACCTCTCGGTTCGTCATTGTTGTTTAACAAGACAGCAGCATTGTCTTCAAACCGGATATAAGATCCGTCCTTACGTCTTACCTCTTTTTTGGTACGTACAATTACCGCTTTAGAAACGGTACCTTTTTTCATGTTGCTGGAAGACAGGGCTGATTTTACAGTCACGACTACTTTGTCTCCAATTGAGGCATATCGCTTACGAGTACCTCCCAAAACACGGATGACCAATACCTCTTTGGCACCGGAGTTATCCGCAACGCTTAGTCTGGATTCTTGCTGTATCATGATTATTTAGCCCTTTCAATAATTTCAACTAATCTCCAACGCTTGTTCTTACTCAGCGGACGAGTTTCACTGATTTTCACGATGTCACCTGGGTTACATTCGTTTTTCTCGTCATGAGCCATAAATTTGGTAGTCTTGGCAACGAACTTACCGTAGATTCCGTGCTTCACACGTCTTTCTACAGCTACAGTAATGGACTTATCCATTTTGTTGCTAATGACTTTACCAATTCTTTCTTTACGAAGATTTCTTTCGATCGTAGCCATTTTCTTATCTGTTAGCTATTATTTGCCGGCCAATGCAGTCTTCAATCTTGCGATCAGACGCTTGGTCTCCCGGATTCTGTTAGGATTTTCGATAGGAGAAATTGAGTGAGCAAATTGTAGCTTGCTCAGGTTCGTTTTCTCGGCGCTGATTTTTTCAGCGATTTCACTTGCGGAAAGTGAAGTGATTTCTGAGTATTTCATAGTGATGATTATTCTGCGTAATCTCTACGGACAATAAACTTCGTGCTAACTGGTAATTTTTGCTGAGCAAGTCGAAGAGCTTCTTTGGCTGTTTCGATGGAAACTCCAGTTGCTTCAAACAAGATGGTACCAGGCTTGATCACTGCTACCCAGTATTCAGGAGCACCTTTACCTTTACCCATACGCACTTCAGCAGGCTTCTTGGTAATTGGTTTGTCAGGGAAAATTCTGATCCAAACCTGACCTTCACGCTTCATGGCACGGGTCATAGCGATACGGGCTGCCTCAATCTGCCGGGAAGTAATCCATCCAGCTTCTAGAGACTTGATGCCAAAGTTGCCAAAAGCGAGCGTATGCCCTCTTTGAGCGATGCCTTTGACACGGCCCTTCTGCATTTTTCTATACTTAGTTCTTTTTGGCTGTAACATGATTTCTCACTTAACGGTGAAAATTAGCTATTTCTTTTTCTACGTCTTGGACCCCGATCGTTCTTGGCTCCACCTCTACCTTTAGGCTCATTGGCAGCTCCTTGGTTTGGAGAAAGATCTCGCTTACCATAAACTTCACCTTTGAAGATCCACACTTTGATACCGATGATACCATAAACGGTCTGCGCTTCAGAAATAGCATAATCAATGTCTGCACGCAGGGTATGAAGAGGAATTCTACCTTCTTTGTACATTTCAGATCGAGCCATTTCAGCACCACCTAAACGACCAGATAGTTTTACTTTGATTCCTTCAGCTCCTACTCGCATAGAAGCAGCAATTGCTTGCTTCATCGCACGACGGAAGGAGATTCTTGCCTGAAGTTGCTGAGCGATAGACTCTCCAACCAATTTAGCATCCAATTCAGGTCTTTTGATTTCGAAAATATTGATTTGGATGTCTTTGTTAGTTAGCTTCTTCAGCTCTTCTTTCAACTTATCAACTTCGGCTCCACCTTTACCAATCACTACTCCCGGACGAGCGGTATGGATCGTCAACGTAATTCTCTTAAGCGTACGCTCGATGATTACTTTAGAGATACCACCCTTAGGGATTCTGGCAAGGACGTACTTTCGGATTTTCTGATCTTCGTATAGTTTCTCAGCAAAGTCCTTCCCACCGTACCAGTTGGAGTCCCAGCCTTTGATTATACCAAGTCGCAATCCTATTGGGTTAATCTTTTGTCCCATAGTCTGTTCTTAATTTGCCTGTTCGTTAGTTTCTACTATATCAGCGGTAACATCCATGTCGTTGAAAGAATCAACAACAAGAGTCACATGATTTGATCTTTTGCGAATTCGGTGACCGCGACCTTGAGGAGCTGGTCTCAATCTCTTGAGAGATCTACCTTCATTGACCATGATAGTCTTGATGTATAGATCTGCTTCTTCAAGTTTAGCGTCAGGATTTTTCGCTTGCCAGTTGGCCACAGCAGATAAGAGAAGCTTTTCCAGACGGATGGATCCGTGATTTGGAGTATACTTCAGAATGCTCAAGGCCAATCCCACTCTTTTGCCTCTGACCAAGTCAGCGACTAGACGCATTTTGCGTGGAGAGGTAGGAACGTTATTTAATCTTGCTACTGCTTCCATGATTATCTCTTTCCTTTATCTTTTTTGGCAATGTGGCCTCTGAAATTTCTGGTTGGAGCAAATTCACCTAGCTTGTGACCTACCATATTATCTGTGACGAATACTGGAATAAATTTATTTCCATTATGCACAGCAAAGGTATGACCAACGAAATCCGGGGAAATCATGGATCGCCGAGACCAAGTCTTGATGACAGATTTCTTTCCTGATTCGTTCATCGCGTCCACTTTCTTCAGAAGGTGATGCTCGATATAAGGACCTTTTTTTAATGAACGTGCCATGTTTATTTAGATCTTTTACTGATGATGAACTTGTTTGAATACTTCTTAGGGCTACGGGTTTTCTTACCTTTCGCAAGAAGTCCTGTACGGGATCTAGGATGACCACCGGAAGATCGGCCTTCACCACCACCCATTGGGTGATCTACTGGGTTCATAGCCACACCTCTTACTCGAGGTCTTCTTCCTAACCATCTCTTTCTACCGGCTTTACCAAGAACCACGTTCATGTGGTCACCATTGGATACTGTACCCACAGTGGCCATACAAGCACCCAACACAAGTCTCATCTCTCCAGATGGAAGCTTGATAGTAACATATTTACCTTCTCGGGCTACAATCTGTGCATATCCGCCGGCACTTCGTACCATGGCAGCACCTTTACCAGGCTTCAATTCCACACAGTGTACAATAGTACCCATAGGGATATTCGCCAAAGGCATTGCGTTACCAACTTCTGGAGCAACTTGCTCACCGGAAATCACTGTTTGCCCTACTTGCAAACCTTCCGGAGCGATAATGTAGGCTTTAGCACCGTCAGCATAGTAAAGCAGGGCCAAGCGGGCTGTTCTGTTAGGATCGTACTCAATCGCCTTTACGGTAGCAGGAACACCAAACTTATTACGCTTGAAGTCCACGATTCTGAGTCTTCTCTTATGACCTCCCCCGATGTAACGGGCAGTCATTTTGCCATCATTATTTCTACCACCTGATTTCTTCAAAGGAGCAAGCAAAGATTTCTCTGGCTTTGATTTGGTAATTTCATCAAAGGCAGGAGCTACTCTGAATCTTGTCCCTGGAGTTACAGGCTTTAATTTTTTAATTGCCATGATTTCGATTCAATTAAATTTCTCCGTAAAAGTCAATTACCTCTCCGTCAGCTACCTGTACGATTGCTTTTTTGAAAGCATTGGTAAATCCTGACACGATACCTGTCTTGGTGTAGCGAGTCTTACGCTTCGCAGCGTAACGCATGGTTCTTACGGATACCACTTTTACACCGTAGGTTGTTTCTACAGCATTCTTGATTTCTGGTTTTTTAGCAGTCTTGTCTACGATAAAACCGTAAACTCCCCGCTCGTTCATTGCAGAAATCTTTTCTGTAATCAAAGGCTGCTTTAGAATATCCATTGTCTTATTTCGATAAAATGGTTTCCAACTTACTTACAGAATCTTCACAAAGAACCAAATGGTCCGCATTAAGAAGAGAGTAAGTATTCACATCATTTACAGTCACAACTTTTGCCTTAGGGATATTTCTGCTGGAAAGGTAAACGTTCTTGTTGTCTTCAGGGAGAACCAAAAGCGTCTTCTTATCGGATAGCGCCAATCCATTAAGCAATGCTAGATAAGCTTTGGTTTTTGGAGCATCAAAAGAGATATTTTCCAAAATTGACAAGCTGTTGTCTTTTACCTTGTAGGCAAGAGCGGACTTTCTAGCAAGTTGTTTTACTTTTTTATTGAGCTTGAAAGAGTAGTTTCTTGGCTTAGGACCAAAAACTCTACCTCCACCTCTAAATACCGGTGACTTCAAAGAACCCGCACGGGCAGTACCAGTACCTTTTTGCTTTTTGATCTTCTTAGTAGATCCAGCAATTTCATTTCTTTCTTTAGACTTATGCGTTCCCTGTCTTTGGTTAGCCAGGTACTGCTTCACATCCAGATAGATAGCGTTGTCATTTGGCTCGATGCCAAAAATCTCATCAGACAACTGCACCTTTCTTCCGGTATCTTCGCCTTTTTGATTTAATACTGCTAATTCCATGGCTTACTTCTCTAGAATTACATAAGAATTTTTGTGACCTGGTACTGAACCGGACACCAACAGGAGATTTTTCTCAGGATATACTTTCAAGATTCTGAGATTCAACACCTTCACACGGTTGCCACCAGTTCTTCCAGCCATTCTCATTCCCTTAAATACTCGGGAAGGCCAGGAACAAGCACCAATAGAACCTGGGTGTCTCTGTCTGTTGTGCTGACCGTGAGTTTGACCACCCACACCACCAAAACCATGACGCTTCACAACACCCTGGAAGCCTTTACCTTTTGAAGTACCGATAGCATCGACGAAGTCACCTTCGACGAATACCTCACCAGCCTTCACAGTAGCACCGAGATCCACCTGGCCTTCGAATTCGACCCGGAAATCACGGAACTCAACAACTTTCTGCTTTGGCGTAGTACCGGCCTTTTTAAAATGACCAATCAGAGGCTTAGGAGTGTTTTTCTCCTTTCGCTCACCATACGCCAACTGCACTGCGTTGTACCCGTCTGTTTCAACGTTTTTTACTTGCGTCACTACGCAAGGACCAGCTTCTATTAGCGTGCATGCGACATTACGTCCATCGGCACTAAAAATGCTAGTCATTCCTACTTTTTTACCTATTATACCAGACATCTTTTGAAGATAATTTGATAATCCACAAGCATTTACGCGCTTGGGGCCTTTTTAAGGACTGCAAAGTTACTGAAATAAAATTCTGCAACAAACCCCAACTCTTATATTTTCAAACAATTACGAAATATTTCCCTTGGATAAAGGCAAAAAAGCTCCTTCTTCCAAGAGTATGTTTGCAGAATGGGGGCAAAACAAAAGACCTGCAAAAAATTGCAGGTCTTTTTTCTATATAATTTGGTTTAGTCTGTCAGACTTTGATCTCAACATCCACCCCACTTGGAAGCTCGATTTTCATCAAAGCATCAACTGTTTTGGAAGAGTTGGAATAAATATCTACCAAGCGCTTGTAAGTACAAAGCTGGTATTGATCTCTCGCTTTCTTGTTTACGTGTGGAGATTTCAATACAGTGAATTTCTCCTTCTTAGTAGGCAATGGAATTGGACCTACTACGACAGCTCCGGTAGCTTTTACCGCTTTCACGATCTTTTCTGATGACTTATCCACCAGTGTGTGATCGTATGACTTAAGTTTTATTCTAATTTTCTGATTCATCGCAAATATTGATTAGGCATTGTGACCTTTTACGTTAGCAATTACGCTCTCAGCAATGTTGTTAGGAACCGGCTCATAGTGAGAGAATGTCAAAGTAGCAGTAGCTCTACCTGAAGAGATGGTTCTCAAATCGGTGATATAACCGAACAACTCTGACAATGGAACAGAAGCTTTAACTACGGTAGAAGAACCTTTGGTATCCATACCTTTCATCAAACCTCTTCTTCTGTTCAAATCACCAGTGATAGGACCAGTGTATTCGTCAGGAGTCACTACGTCAACAGACATAATTGGCTCTAGCAATTGTGGCTTACACTTTTTAGCAGCTTCTTTGAAACCAAGTCTAGCAGCCAATTCAAATGAAAGCGCATCGGAATCCACATCGTGGAAAGATCCGTGGAATAGTCGAACCTTCATAGATTCTACTGGATAACCAGCCAAAGGACCATTCTTCATTGCCTCAGCAAAACCTTTCTGGATAGATGGAATAAATTCTTTTGGAATTACACCACCTACGATTCCGTTTACAAACTCCAATCCAGGCTTCACTTCACCAGTTTCAGGATCTGCTTCTCTTGGGCCTAATTCAAACACAATGTCAGCGAACTTACCCTTACCACCAGTTTGCTTTTTATAAACTTCCTTATGCTCAACAGAACCAAACAAAGCTTCTTTGTATGCGACCTGAGGAGCACCTTGGTTAATTTCAACTTTGAATTCACGCTTCAATCGGTCGATGATGATGTCCAGGTGAAGCTCACCCATACCTCTCAAGATCGTTTGACCAGTCTCATGATCAGTATTTACTTGAAGCGTTGGATCTTCTTCAACCAACTTAGCGATGGCCATACCTAATTTATCGACGTCAGCTTGAGTTTTTGGTTCGATGGCATAACCGATTACAGGTTCAGGGAAGACCATTGATTCCAATACCACTTTTCGCTTTTCATCGCAAAGCGTGTCACCGGTTTTAATGTCTTTAAATCCTACAACTGCACCGATATCACCAGCTACCAATCGCTCGATCTGATTTTGCTTGTTCGCGTGCATCTGGAATACTCGGGAGATACGCTCCTTGTTTCCTGAACGACTATTGAACACATAAGAACCAGACTCTAGTTTTCCTGAGTAAGCTCTTACAAAGCAAAGTCTACCTACAAATGGGTCAGTGGCAATTTTAAATGCCAATCCTGCAAATGGTTCGTTCTCATCAGGAGCGATTCGAACCTCTTTTTCTTCGTCGTCCAAATCATGACCAATGATGTCATCCTTATCCAATGGAGAAGGCAATAATTCCATCACCAAGTCAAGCATGGTTTGAACACCTTTATTTTTGAAAGATGATCCACAAACCATCGGTACAATCTTCATGTCGATGGTTGCTTTTCTCAAAGCAGTAAGAATCTCTTCTTCTGAGATAGAATCCGGATCATCAAAGAATTTTTCCATTAAGGACTCGTCGTATTCTGCAACAGCTTCCAACAAGTGCTCTCTCCATTCAGCTGCCTCTTCCTTCAAATCTTCAGGAATATCAACAACCTCATAGGTCATTCCCATATCTTCTTCATTCCAGATAATACCACGGTTGTTGATCAAGTCAACAACTCCACGGAATTTATCTTCAGAACCGATAGGAATTTGCAATGGAACGGCGTAGCTACCTAGCATTTCCTTGACCTGCTTACATACATCAAGGAAGTTAGCCCCAGCTCGGTCCATCTTATTCACAAATCCGATTCGGGCAACTTTATAGTTGTCAGCAAGTCTCCAGTTAGTTTCAGACTGAGGCTCTACTCCATCTACTGCACTGAATAAGAAAACCAAACCATCAAGCACTCGAAGGGAACGGTTTACCTCCACGGTAAAGTCAACGTGTCCAGGAGTATCGATGATGTTGATTTGATATTTATGATCTCTGTAGTTCCAAAATACGGTAGTAGCAGCAGAAGTAATAGTAATACCTCGCTCTTGCTCCTGTGCCATCCAGTCCATGGTAGCAGCACCGTCGTGAACCTCACCAATTTTGTGAGAAACTCCAGAGTAAAAAAGAATTCGCTCAGTAGTAGTCGTTTTACCGGCATCAATGTGAGCGGCGATACCGATATTTCGGGTGTATCTTAAATCTCTTGCCATCCTTAATTAAAATCTAAAGTGTGAGAATGCTTTGTTGGCTTCTGCCATTCTGTGCGTATCATCCTTTTTCTTCACAGCGGCTCCTTCGCCTTTGGAAGCTGCGATGATTTCACCCGCCAATCGGTCCATCATTGTTTTCTCACCTCTTTTTCGTGCATAGGTGATCATCCACTTGATTCCTAGGGAGATTTTTCTTTCAGGTCTGACTTCCATAGGAACCTGGAATGTAGCACCACCAACTCTACGACTCTTCACCTCAACGGATGGAGAAATATTGTTTAGCGCTTTTTTCCAAACTTCAAGACCATTCTCACCTACTTTTGCCTCCACTTTCTCGATTGCATCGTAGAAAATGTTGTAAGCAATACTCTTCTTCCCGTCGATCATCAGACAGTTTACAAACTTGGTCACCAAAGTATCATTGAACTTTGGATCGGGAAGAATATATCTCTTCTTTGGTTTCGCTTTTCTCATTTTTCTTTCTAATTACAAATTACTTTTTGGCTGCTCCAGCCTTAGGTCTCTTCGCACCGTACTTGGATCGACCTTGTTTTCTGTCTTTCACACCTGCAGTGTCAAGTGCTCCTCGGATGATGTGATATCTTACACCTGGAAGATCCTTCACACGACCACCTCGAATCAATACGATTGAGTGCTCTTGCAAATTGTGACCTTCACCTGGAATGTAAGCGTTCACTTCTTTTCCATTTGTCAATCTCACCCTTGCTACCTTTCTCATCGCCGAGTTAGGTTTCTTAGGGGTAGTAGTGTACACCCTGGTACAAACTCCTCTTCGCTGTGGACATGCATCCAAAGCTCTTGATTTTGATTTGGTTTCCAGTGTTGTTCTACCTTTTCTTACTAACTGTTGTATAGTAGGCATTAACTGATAATATTTAGTTTTCTGTAAACTGTTGAATTTTGGACTGCAAAGGTAAAGAAAGTAATAAGACTAACAAAATTAAGCAGTTATATTTTTATTACGCTTCACCCGGAGTTCCGAAGCTAATTGGAAACCTTGGAGACTCATCGCTAGGGTTGATTTTTCCAAATGCAGCTTCGTATTTTTCGATATTATCTTTCAATGCGGCTAGAAGGCGTCTTGCATGATCTGGCGTTACAATAATCCGAGACTTAACTTTTGCTTTTGGTACACCCGGCATTAATCGGATAAAATCAATTACAAACTCAGAATTAGAGTGTGCGATCATCGCCAAATTGCAGTAAGTACCTTCTGCTACCTCTTCGGATAATTCTACATTAATCTGTTGATCAGGTCTTTTTTGTCCTTTATCGTCATTCATGGTTTTGGGGATTAAAAAAGGCCTGTACGGGTATACAGGCCTATTTTTATTTTAAATCAAATCAATTACAGAATTGCTTCACTAGACTTATGAGAAGCAACTTCCATATTTTCAGAAAGCTTCTCATATTCCTCCTTGGATCCAACGATCATCTTTTGGAATCTTCGCTGACCTGTACCGGCAGGAATCAAGTGTCCAACGATTACGTTTTCTTTCAAACCTAGCAATTCATCACGCTTACCTCGGATAGAAGCTTCAGAAAGCACCTTGGTCGTTTCCTGGAAGGAAGCCGCAGAGATAAAGCTCTCTGTACCCAAAGAAGCTGCAGTAATACCCTGTAGCGTTGGCTTGGATACTGCGGTTTCTGC
>JABXHZ010000414.1 GCA_013373335.1 Cyclobacteriaceae bacterium
GAAATGATTGAACCCGGGCATCGTCTAAAAATTCGATCCTCAAAGGATATTTGGTATGAAATCGAATGGAAAAATCGGGTAGCCTATATTCGAAAGGATCAGGTTACCAGGATGTAATTAACTTTTGAAAAAGACATAAAAAATCCTTCCTAATTCGAATTGAAACTGAGAACCCAGCCACCAATTGATTCAGGAAGGATTTTTAATTATTAAAGTTCTTTGATTCGAATATTCCTAAAGTAAACTACATCACCATGGTCTTGAAGGGCGATTTTTCCCTTTTTGAACTTTCCAAAACCTGGCATGTCTTTGAATTTGCTATCAGCGATCAATGCTTCCCATTCCGGAGTCCACATGGTAGTTTTCACCACATCAACACCATTTAATCGAAGGGTCAGTTGTCCATGATCTGCTATGATCTCTGCTAAATTCCACTCGCCTACAGGTTTTACTGTTTCTTCACTACTTACAATTAGATCATACAAGTCACCAGCTCGATGGCTGATGATTTTCGCATCGGGGTGGCCTCCATTGTCCAAAACTTGCATTTCTGGACCAGTTTGCCAGCAATAATCGTATTCAGGGGATTCATTGACAAAGAAGATGATCCCGCTGTTTCCATTAGGAGCGATTTTCCATTCTGTTTGGAAATGAAAATTCTCGAACTCCTGATCAGTAACGATATCCCCTCCGTCTCCTGTTTGCCAACCATCTTTATTGGCGGCATCAAGGAAAAGCTCACCATTTTCGATTTTCCAGGCATTTCCAACTTCCCCTCCGCCATACTTATGCCAGCCATTGAAAGTTTGCCCGTCAAAAAGGGATATCCATTCGCTTTCCGGTTCTGCGGTTGTCTCCAGTTGAGTTTCTGTTTCCTCTGTTGTTTCTGTTTTTGGACCTGAACATGCCCCTGCCATCAAAAAGGCAAGGCCTCCAATCAAGTATCTAAATCTAATCATGGTTTATTTTTTCAGTAATAGTACATATCGGACCATGTCTTTGGCATCCTCTTCGCTCAATCCTGGATGTGCCGGCATTGGAACTTCTCCCCAAACACCCACTCCGCCAGCGATTACTTTTGCAGCCAGCATTTCTACATTTTCCTCTGTATTTTCATACTTCGCTGCTACTTCAGCATAGGAAGGTCCTACGATTTTCCGCTCGACCATATGGCAGGATTGGCAATCAGATCCTTTGACTTTTTCAAGCCCTTTGATGTAGATAGGATCGTCCTGATATTTTTCCTCCAGGCTTACCTCTTTTGCAGGGGCAGGAGCACTTGCAGTTTGTTCAGAAGAGGATTCACTTGTAGAAGATCCGCCACCTCCACAAGCAAATGTTACACTGGCAAGTGCCAAAAGTCCGAGGCTAATTTGATTTTTGATTTTCATGGATTTTGAGATTGATAGATAATTAGATTCCTAAGATTTTTTTATTGAAAGCTTCGTCGGCACCGGTACCTGCAAAGTCATCAAATGCTTTTTCTGTCACACGGATAATGTGGGACTGAATAAAAGGAGCACCTTCCGCCGCTCCTTGTTCGGGATGTTTGATAGCGCATTCCCATTCAAGAACTGCCCAGCCATCGAAATCATATTGCGAAAGTTTGCTAAAAATTCCGCCAAAATCAACTTGCCCGTCTCCCAAAGATCTGAATCTTCCTGCACGATCTATCCAGCTTTGGAATCCACCATAAACACCTTGTTTTCCTGTTGGATTGAACTCAGCATCCTTAACATGGAACATTTTGATTCGCTCATGATAAAAGTCGATAAACTGAAGGTAATCCAAGCATTGAAGTACAAAGTGACTCGGATCGTAAAGGATATTTGCTCGCTTGTGATGATTTACTTTGTCCAAAAACATTTCGAAAGTAATCCCGTCGTGCAGGTCTTCGCCTGGATGAAGTTCATAGCAAACATCTACTCCATATTTATCAAATTCATCCAAAATAGGAGTCCATCTTTTTGCCAGTTCGGTAAATCCAGTATCCACTAAACCTGCTGGTCGCTGAGGCCAAGGGTATACGGTATGCCACATCAAAGCTCCAGAGAAAGTAGCATGTGCATTGAGACCTAAGTTATGAGAGGCCTTCGCAGCATATATTAATTGTTGGGTCGCCCATTCGCTTTTTGCTTTCAGATCACCAGCCATGGATGCTGGAGCAAATCCGTCAAACAATTCGTTGTAGGCGGGGTGAACTGCAACCAACTGCCCTTGCAAGTGTGTGGAAAGTTCGGTAATTACCAGGCCGGCTTCTTCCACCGTTCCTGCTATTTCATCTGCGTAATCCTTGCTTTCGGCTGCTTTTTGAAGATCGATCATTCGGGCGTCCCAAGAAGGAATCTGGACACCTTTATATCCCAGGTCAGCCATATAGTGGCAAATGTTCTTGAGATTATTGAACGGCTCTTTGTCATCAGCAAACTGGGCCAGGAATATGGCCGGTCCTTTTATAGTTTTCATGTTTAGCTTTAATTATAGGTTAATAGACAATTACTTCTCCACGATAAATGGAGTCCATTTGTAATCCGTTTGAGTACTTTTTAATACATGCTCGATAAACGCCATGCCCCTGATCCCGTCTTCAATGCCAGGATAGTCTTCCCATTCAGGTTTTGGTTTTTCCCCTGCACGCTCAGCATAGATACATCGAGCGAAATTTCGATATAAGTTAGCAAAGGCTTCTACATACCCTTCTGGGTGACCAGCAGGTGTTCTCGTATTTTCTTGGGCAAGGGACCCAAGATATCCTGTACCTGCTCTAAAAATTTGAGCTGGTACGCCAGGGTATCTAACGATCAACGAGTTGTTGTCTTCCTGCTGCCATTCAATTCCACCTTTGTCTCCGAATACCCGTATTTTTAAATTGTTTTCTAGTCCTGTATCAGTTTGAGAAGCCATTAGGACACCGGAAGCACCATTGTTAAATCTCATAAGTACTACACCGTCGTCATCTATTGGTCTTCCCTCTACTTTGATGTAAAGATCCGCGCAGACTTTTTCTACCTGCAGTCCTGATACATATTCAGCTAAATGAAAAGCATGGGTTCCGATATCTCCCATACATCCTGCCAATCCATTTCGCTTCGGGTCAGTTCTCCATTCAGCTTGCTTGTTGTTTTCGTTTTCAAGGAGTTTGTAAAGCCAGCCCTGTGGATATTCTACATAGACCTTATGTATTTTTCCCAATTTTCCTTCAGCGATCATTTGCTTCGCTTGCTTGATCATGGGGTATCCGCTGTAGGTGTGGGTCAGCAAGAATTTCCTATCACTATCTTTTACTATATGATAAAGTTCTTTTGCTTCCTGATAATTCAAAGTCAACGGCTTATCTAAGACTACATGAAAACCTGCTCGGATAGCTTTGGCTGTCGGATCAAAATGAACGTTGTTTGGAGTGACAATCACAACTACATCGATCCGCTCTGATTCCGGCAATTGAAGTTCTTTTTCAAACATTTCATCGTAGCTGGAATAAACCCGAGAGGGATCTAGCATGAGTTCTTCCCCCCGTTGCTTTGATTTCTCTGGATTAGATGAAAATGCTCCCGCGGCAAGCTCGAAAAGACCGTCCATTAGGGCTCCATTCAAATGAATAGCGCCGATAAATGAACCTGGACCTCCTCCCACGAGACCGATTTTTAGTTTCTTGTTTGTCGACATAGGTCTTTAGGTTATTTTGGATTGAAAATAGATGATTCAGTCAAAAAAAGCCATTTTCAAGATTCCGAATTCGATTTTCTTGATCAAGTGTACCATCAGGTTATGAATGGCTTTGCCAAAATTATTTTTGGCCTAATTTCACAAATTCAACTGACTTGCTTAAAATACGGTAAATTCACCAAATTCTAAATTTTAGATCTTTTTTATCATATCTTTTCCTATGAATCTATTTACTCGCATTCGACTTTCCCTGATGATGTTTTTGGAGTTTTTCGTCTGGGGGTCTTGGTATGTGACCATGGGAACATTTTTGGGAGCGAATCTAGCAGCTAAAGATCAAGAGATTTCTCTGGCTTTTTCGACACAATCATTGGGAGCGATCATAGCACCTTTTCTGGTTGGATTGATTGCTGATCGATACTTTCATGCACAACGAATTTTGGGTGTAATCCATTTAATCGGAGCTGGTTTAATGTACCTGTTGTATTCCAGTTCGGATTTTTCGGCATTTTTCCCAGTTCTTCTTGCTTACATGATTTTGTTCATGCCCACTTTGGCATTGGTTAATTCCATTTCTTTTAATCAAATGAAAGATCCGGCTAAGGAATTTTCTACTGTCAGGGTATGGGGAACTATTGGATGGATAGCTGCAGGTATCTTGATTAGCTCCTTTGCTTGGGATAGTCAGGAGGGATTGGCGAATGGCTTGCTTGAAAATACTTGGTTAATGGCGGCAATTGTGTCATTGGTGCTGGGGGTTTTTAGTTTCACGCTTCCTGCTACTCCTCCTAGGGCCAGGAGCAGTGAGAAAGTCAAGCTCTCAGAACTGTTGGGATTGGATGCCTTGGCTTTGCTTAAAAATAAAAACTATGCAATCTTCTTTCTGAGCTCTGTATTGATTTGTATCCCTTTGGCTTTTTATTATCAAAATGCGAGCCCTTTTTTGACTGAAATTGGAGTAGAAAACTCTACCGGGAAAATGACTATAGGGCAAATTTCAGAGGTCTTGTTTATGCTTGCATTACCTGTCTTTTTCTCCAGATTCGGAATTAAGAAAACCTTGATC
This sequence comes from Cyclobacteriaceae bacterium, assembly GCA_013373335.1. GTDB lineage: Bacteria > Bacteroidota > Bacteroidia > Cytophagales > Cyclobacteriaceae > Algoriphagus. The sequence goes on from JABXHZ010000414.1 coordinate 4,733, forward strand.
GTGGCCATGCTGGCCTGGGCGGTCCGATACGTATTTTTTGCGTATGGAGATGCGAATGAAGGAGTTTGGCTATTATTGGTCGGAATTGCTCTCCACGGGATTTGTTATGATTTTTTCTTTGTAAGTGGTCAGATTTATACCGATGCCCACGCTGGTGAAAAATTCAAATCCTCCGCCCAAGGTCTTATTACCTTGGCGACTTACGGAGTAGGGATGTTGATTGGTTTCTGGGCCGCAGGTCTGATTTCCAATAGTTTCTTAATTGATGAACGGATTCATGATTGGCAATCAATTTGGTTAATTCCGGCTGGTATTTCCGTGATCGTTTTATTATTTTTCACATCCTTTTTCAAAAAAGAAGAAATTAAATCCCCAAATAACCCATCATGACCAAACCTATAAACCCTGGCCGCAGAGAGTCCTTCAAGAAAGTTTTATTGGGAGGAGCTGCTCTTGGAACGCTTAGTTCCTTTGATTTTGAAGAAAAGAAAGCTCCTACTTTGAAGGGCAATATCAAACATGGAGTCTGCCTCTGGTCTATGCGTCCTCTTTCTCTTGAAGAGCTTTGTATCGGAGCAAAAAAACTAGGGGTACAGGGGATTGATATAGTAGGTCCTGATGCCTATCCGACCTTACAGAAGTATGGACTTCATTGCTCCATGTCGAATGGTGCCGAAATTTCAATTGCTGATGGATGGAATGATCCACAGTTTCATGATCAATTGGTAAAAAATTACGAAGAGGTTATTCCCATTGTTGCTAAAAACGGGTATACAAATTTGATTGCCTTCTCTGGTAATCGAAGAGGTATGGATGATGAAACCGGTCTGAAGAACTGCGAAATGGGTTTGAAAAGAATTCTACCGATCGCTGAAAAGCATGGGGTGGTTATTCAGATGGAATTATTGAATAGCAAGGTGGATCATAAAGATTACATGTGTGATAAGTCCCCTTGGGGAATTGAGCTTTGTAAGCGTATTGGTAGTGAAAACTTCAAGTTACTCTTTGACATCTACCATATGCAGATAGATGAGGGAGATGTTATTCGTACTATCAAAAACAATCACCAGTATTTTGGACATTATCATACTGCAGGTAATCCTGGCAGACATGAATTGGATGAGGAACAGGAAATTTATTATCCAGCAATAATGCGAGCTATTGTAGAAACGGGTTATAAGGGATTTGTATCGCATGAATTTGTTCCTAAACAAGAAGATAAAATTGTTGCCTTGCAGCAGGCAATAGAAGTTTGTGATGTTTAAAAATAACTAACCAAAAACCATATCTATGGCAAACGAGAAGTATGATGCGATTGTAGTTGGGTCGGGGATTAGTGGCGGATGGGCCGCTAAGGAGTTGACAGAAAAGGGGCTAAAAGTTTTGCTCCTGGAGCGAGGACCGAACGTCGAGCACGTGAAGGATTACAAAACTGCTACTCTTCCTCCATGGGAGATCCCTCATAGAGGAAGAAGAACTCAGGAGATGCTAGAAAATCATCCCAATTTGAGGAGAGATTATGTGTTGAATGAGTTGAATTTGGACTGGTGGGCTCATGAGTCGGATTCACCTTATGTAGAAGAAAAGCCATTTACATGGTTTAGAGGCTATCAAGTCGGTGGTCGTTCCTTGCTATGGGGAAGACAGTCCTACCGATGGGCCGATATAGATTTTGAAGCTAACCTCAAAGAAGGTATTGCCGTTGATTGGCCGATTCGATACAAAGATTTGGAGTACTGGTATTCTTATGTTGAGAAATTCGCAGGAATCTCAGGAAATAGAGATGGCTTGGATATTCTTCCAGATGGAGAATTTATGCCTCCTATGCCGATGAACTGCGTCGAGAAAGATGCAGCAGAGCGCATAAAGAATCATTACAAAGGCGCTCGAAATTGGATTATGGGTAGACCAGCGAATATTACTCAACCACTTCCAGGTAGAGTGGGCTGTCAATACCGAAACAAATGCTCCTTAGGTTGTCCTTTTGGAGGTTACTTCAGCACACAGGCTTCAACCCTTCCTGCTGCGGAAGCTACCGGGAATTTAACGCTTCGTCCATGGTCTATTGTCAGACGATTGATTTATGATAAGGATACGCAAAAAGCAACCGGAGTAGAAGTTTTGGATGCGGAAACAAATCAAACTATCGAATACGATGCACGGATTATTTTCCTGTGTGCCTCCGCTTTCAACTCCACGGCAATTTTGATGCGTTCAGCGACTGATATTTGGCCTGGAGGTTTGGGATCAAGTTCCGGTGAACTAGGTCATAACGTCATGGATCACCACTTTAGGCTGGGTGCCAGAGGTACTATAGAAGGATATGAGGATAAGTACTACTTCGGCAGAAGACCAACTGGTCTATATATCCCGCGATTCCGAAACCTAAATGGGGAAAAACGAGATTACCTCCGAGGATTTGGATATCAAGGTGGTGCCAGTCGTAGCGGTTGGAGTAGAGATGTGGCAGAGTTGAATTTTGGAGCACCGATGAAAGATGCGCTCACCAAACCAGGACCATGGAGTATCGGTTTTACAGCATTTGGAGAAATTCTTCCATACCATGACAATCATATCCGTCTCAGTGATACTGTGAAAGATAAGTGGGGAATGGAAGCATTGGTGATGAATGCTGAGATAAAGGAAAATGAGCTCAACATGCGAAAAGACATGATGGCTGACGCAGCTGAAATGCTTGAAGTGGCAGGATTCAAAGACATTCAGACTTATGATGCCGGCTACACCTTTGGGCAGGGGATCCACGAAATGGGTACTGCCAGAATGGGTCGTGATCCAAAAACATCGGTATTGAATGGAAATAATCAGGTTTGGGATGCTAAGAATGTGTTTGTTACAGATGGAGCTTGCATGACCTCTGCAGCAGCACAGAACCCATCTCTAACCTACATGGCTTTGACAGCTAGAGCGGCCAATTTCGCTGTGGAGGAAATGAAAAGACAAAATCTCTAACCTTTGAAAAAAGAAACCATGAATATGAATAGAAGAGAGGCGCTCAAAAGTGTAGTGCTTATGATGGGTGGAACCATGGTCGGAGCTACAGCTATTCTGACGGGTTGCGCCCCTGAAAACCAAATCGAAGGACTAAATTTCAGTCCTGACGATATCGCTTTCTTGGATGAATTGGGAGAAACTATTATACCTGAAACCGATACTCCGGGAGCGAAGGCTGCGGGTATTGGATCCTTTATGGTCATGATGGTAAAAGATACCTACGATGAAGCACAGCAAAAGGCTTTTGTTGATGGCTTGAACATGATTCGTAAAGAATTCAAAGCTTCAAAAGGAACAGACTTTATGGAAGCAAGCGCAGAAGATAGATTGGCTTATCTAAATGATTTGTACGAGCAATATAAATCCTCTCCTCAACGAGAACCTCAGGTAATCAATATGCTTCGGGATTTGACAGTGTTGGGTTATTTCACATCTGAAATTGGTGCGACCCAAGCTTTGAATTATGTGGAAGTACCGGGACGCTATGATGGATGCATTGATCTAAAACCTGGAGATAAAGCTTACGCTATTTAATTTGCTAAAACCATATGGAAAAACACCTCCCAAATCTTCTTGGGAGGTGTTTTTGTTTTAAGTCATTTAGTTTAGCCATGCTTCTCGGAGCGGGGTATCCTTAGAAACTTGGATATGATAGGTTGGGAAAAACTCCATTTTAGAGTTTTCGATTTTGACATGGTTCACACTTCCATTGAGTCGATAAATTTCAAGACTACCATCCGGATTTGTTGATTTAATCTCATCACCCAGCATTAAGACTTGATATGCAAAGCTATCGGGATGGATTTTTTTGATTTTGGAATCTTTGACAATAAGGCCTAAGCTATTCCTTAAAAAATCTCCATCAGTTTTTTCTTCCAGGTGTAATCCCAAAGTGGGCAGTTTATCTTTTAGATAAGGAATTATGGATTGGTTTCCTGCGATATATGTTGAGTAAAAATCATTTTCTTCTTGATTAGTCAATTCTTGGGAAATTAAATTCCAAAAGGAAAAGTCATGATAACCCCGGTTGTTTTTTCCATAACGAACCCATGCTTTCTGCATAACTTCTGTAAGAGATGAGCCATTGGCTAACAGCATCAGGTCAATTCCAAGTGCAATTAATGCTCCATTGGCATAAATATTTTGTTTCCGGTCCGGAGCACTTACATGATATCCATCTACCCATGTATCAAAGGAGGATTCTAGAATGTTGGAATTTCTCCATCCAAAATCCTCAGAGACTCGTTGAATTGTGTTTTGGAGCTTTTTTGAATATTCCTTGATGGAAATCACGCCTGATTTTAATAGGAATAAATCTCCCATGTAAGAGGTGATACCCTCCAAAATCCATCCGAAAGTTGTATAGTTTTCAGTAGAAAAGTCATAGGGAAGTAGTTCTTTGGGTCGAATTCTACAAACATTCCAAGCATGGTAAAGCTCATGGCTTGATACACCTAGTAATTCCATCAAATGCTTATTATGCTTAAGTTTTTCTGCCGGCCCATAGGTGATTACTGTGCCTCTCCGATGCTCAACCCCATGATAATGTTGATAGGGTAAAAGCTGGAAAATAAAATGGTACTCTGGTTCTGGGAAAACCCCAAAATCTTTTAATTGAGAAGTAGCGACCTTTTTTAATGAGTTTAAAAAGTCCTCCTTTTCAAAATGAATTTCTCCTTGAAGCCAACAATGGAATCTATAATCTCCTATTTTAAATTTCCAGTGGGTGATTTCTTTACTAGCCAGAATAGTGGAGTCTGCTACCTCCTGAAAATTATTCGCAAAATAAGTTTGCTCTCTTTTTTCCGGAAGGGTGCATACCTGGATGGGATAAGGTAACTTGAATTTGAAATCATACGAATAAGGACGGGTGCCCGAGATTTCCATGCAGCAATTCACCAAATTGATATATACCTGTTGGTCATCCACCCAGGAAGAACCTGCATCCATAGTTCCGGCAAAAAACTCGTACTGAACCTCGTAATTTCCTGATTTTTCTACTTCTATAACCCAGAGGGATTTATTTCCCTTATAAAAGGGGATGAATTCTTCGCCTTCAAAATGAACAGAGAAATTCCGGACAAATTGAGCGTAATTTGATGGGAAATAACGACCTGCTCGCCAGATAGGAAGTTGAAGCTTAACTTTTCCAGGAAAGGAAACAGGAATTTTAACCTGAATTTGTAGATATTGCGATGCTGGGTTTTTACAGGAGATTTGGTATTGAAACATCAAATAGTCAGCTAGTTTCAAACAATTATTTCACTACTTTTTGTAATTCAGATTTGGCTGCATATCTTTGCAGTCCTTTTTGGAGGGTAAGTCCAGAAAGAGCCAATAGAAAGCAATAATATAAAGATATTCGATCATGAAAAGAACATTTCAGCCTTCCAGAAGAAAAAGAAAGAACAAGCACGGCTTCAGAGAAAGAATGTCTACTGCAAATGGTAGAAGAGTATTGAAGGCCAGAAGAGCTAAGGGAAGAAAGAAATTGACTGTTTCTTCCGAAAAAACTCTGAAGAAATAATTCTTGTCCAGAATTTGTATGTTGCATGTGATTTGATTCCTTGCAATGAATTTCAGACTTCCGAAAACTGAAAGGCTTCACAGCCAAAAATCTATCAAGGAACTTTTTGACAAAGGTTCCTCTTTTTTTTTATACCCCTTCAAGGTTTTATACCTAGTTAAGGAAGGTGAATTGGATTCCTCAAGCCCTAATCAAATCTTATTTTCCGTTTCAAAACGGAAAATCAAAAAGGCAACGGGTAGGAACTTGATGAAACGAAGAATGCGAGAGGCATATCGGATTAACAAACATTTGCTTTCAAATTTTACTAGTCAATTATTTATTGGTTTACTTTATGTTTCTTCTGAAACCATGGACTTTAAGTCTGTAGAAGAAAAAACCAGAAAGGTTCTTGAAAGAATCGAATCAGAGGTAAAAAATCAATCACATGAATAGAATAAAAAAGTCACGGTGGGTTCCTGTTTTGGCGGTTGCTCTCCTATTGACTGCCACAGTAGCTTTTTCAGTCAAAAACGATAGGCTTTTCGCGATCGCAAAGAACATCGACATCTTTGCTACGCTGGTAAGAGAGTTGGATTCTTATTATGTGGACGAGATCGATCCGGATAAATTGGTTGGTGTCGGAATACAGGCCATGTTGGAAGAGCTTGATCCGTATACGGAATACATTCCCGAAGAGGAATCTGATGAATTTAGATTGATGACGACTGGGGAATATGGCGGGATTGGAGCTTTAATCGGTTCTCGTGGAGAAGGAAGTATGATTTTGATGCCATATACGGGCTTTCCAGCGCAAAATGCGGGCTTGAAAATCGCCGATAAAATCTTGATGGTTGATACCACCGATGTCGTTGGAAAAAATACTTCCCAGGTTTCTGAATTATTGAAAGGGCCAGAAAACACCCCTGTCAAAGTAAGAGTGCTAAGAGATAAGGATACTTTGAATTTTGAATTGGTACGCAAAAAAATCTCATTAAAGAATGTGCCGTATTATGGTAAACTTGATGAGACAACGGGGTATATCAAATTGTCTGATTTCACAACCAATGCATCTTCTGAAGTTCGGAATGCTTTGGTAAACCTGAAAGCTCAAGGAATCGACCGATTGGTTTTGGATCTTCGGGATAATCCGGGAGGGCTGTTGTCCGAGGCAGTTGAAATCGTAAATCTATTTATTCCCAAAGGAAAGGAAGTAGTTAAGACCATCGGAAAAATTGAAAGTGTCAATCATACTTATAAAACAGCTAAAACGCCTGTAGATAAGCATATTCCTTTAGTTGTACTCATTAATGAGCGAAGTGCTTCAGCTTCCGAAATTGTAGCGGGGGCTTTGCAGGATTACGATCGGGCAGTTTTGGTGGGGAGAAAGTCTTTTGGTAAAGGTTTGGTGCAAACTACAATTCCTTTGACCTACAATGCTCAAATGAAAGTAACAACCGCCAAGTACTACATTCCGAGCGGAAGATGTATTCAGGCTATTGATTATGCAGTAAGTCGGGAAGAAGGAGAAATATATTCAGTGCCTGATTCTTTGCGCAAAGAATTTAAAACCCAAAATGGAAGGGTTGTTTTGGATGGTGCAGGAATAGAGCCTGATGAAACTGTCCCTGCACCTAAATATGCGCCCATTACTTTCAGTTTGGTGGCGGGTAATCATGTGTTCGATTATGCAACTGAGTTTTTTTACAAGCATAAGGATATAGGCGAAATTGAGGGGTTTGATCTGGGAGATGAAGAGTATGAGCAATTTGTTGCTTGGTTATCGGACAGAGATTACGATTACACCACTTATTTGGAGAAGTCGGTGGAAGACATGAAAGAACTGGCGGAACAGACTCCTTATTATGATGAGATCAAGGCTCAAGTGGAAGCACTTGAATCCAGAATCATGCATAGTAAGGAACAGGATCTGATAACCTATAAAAAGGAAATTCAAAAAGTCCTTCGTGAAGAAATTGTGTCAAGGTATTATTTCCAAGAGGGGATGATTCAGGCAGGTCTTCAAGAAGATGCGGTGGTTGAAAAAGCCAAGGAGCTTTTGGTAGAGCCCAAAAATATCCAGTCTATTCTAACAGCAAAGTCAGAATAATGGCCTTGATCCTATCCTTAGAAACCAGTACCGATATCTGTTCGGTAGCTTTGCATAAAGAAGGAGGATTGCTTTCTGAGGTGACTATCCGCGAAGAAGGGGGGCATTCTAGGATGCTTCCTCAGCTTATCGAGCAGGTAATGAGAGATAGCCGAAAAGAATTAAGGGATCTAGATGCAGTTTCTGTTTCAGGAGGTCCGGGATCCTATACTGGTTTAAGAATTGGGGCATCCACCGCCAAGGGCCTTGCTTTTGCCCTCGAAATACCCTTGATTTCAGTGGACACACTTCATGCAATGGCGGTCCAGGCGTGGCATTCCAAACCTACCGCAACCGTAGTATCCATGTTGGATGCAAGAAGGATGGAAGTTTTTTGTGAGATTTTTAGTCCTGTTGGAGAAGTATTAGAGCCAATTAGATCTGAAATTTTAGATGAGCATTCATTTTCCAACTGGTTAAGTCAATCCGAAGTTTATTTTGTTGGGAATGCCAATGAGAAGGCAAAGAGTGTGATTACTAATCCCAAAGCTAGATTTTTGGATATTTTACCCAATGCTAGTTCTGTGGGAGAAATTGCCTGGAGAAAATTTCAGGATGCGCATTTTGAAGATGTGGCCTATTTTACTCCGAATTATTTGAAAGAGTTTCGGGTTTTGAAGAGTAAGAAAAATCCTTTCGCAGTATGAGTGAAATAATAAATAGAGTAGCCCAAAGTTCCCTGATATCATTAAATCTTGAAGAGATCTATCCAAAAGAGGAAAGAGTGCTGTTTGATCTTCAGGGATTTTTGTTTCAGGGTTTGGTCTTGAGAGAGAAAGATTTTAGACAGTCCTTGAAGGAGCATGAGTGGGAAAATTATCAAGGAAAGTGGGTGGCAATTTCCTGTAGTGCAGACGCGATCATTCCTACTTGGGCTTATATGTTGGTGGCTACGTACCTTCAGCCGGTAGCCTTGGGTTTTGTAATCGGGGATTTTGAATCTTTGGAGCAAAATATTGTGGACCAGTTGGTCGATTCTTTGGATGAGAAAAATTTTCAGGATAGGCCAGTCGTTGTCAAAGGATGCAGTTCTATTGAAATTCCACTTTATGCCTATGGGAAGCTAGTACAGAAGCTTCAGCCAGTGGCAAAATCATTAATGTTTGGTGAACCTTGCAGTACGGTTCCACTTTATAAAAAGCCAAAGAACTGATAATTAATAAGAAGGGAATTTTTTGAAAATTATTTCGATTTTTTGAGCCTTCGCTACTTGTGTTTTCTCAAGATCTAGACTATGTTTGCACTCCCATTTGAGAAAAAGTCTCGTAAGGAAGAAGTATTGAAAATTTTTTTAGAAAAATCTGCAAATTTTAATTTCGATGTTTTGTCAGTTAAAAATATTCATCGATATTTGCAGTCGCTTTTGGGAAGGGTGCTTCTCACTACCTCTTGAAAATGTCAAGAGAAATGTTCTTTGAAGTGTTGTAAGGCAAATAACCTGAAATCTAGACAGGCCGAATTTTGAGCTTTTTTTAGTTCAGAATCGGGAATTATAGTCAATATACAATGGAGAGTTTGATCCTGGCTCAGGATGAACGC
>JABXHZ010000309.1 GCA_013373335.1 Cyclobacteriaceae bacterium
GCCTCCATCGGAAGCAAACGCTGGAATGTTTTTGTTCAATTTGGATTTGGCTGGAATCTCCGCTTCAGGCGGTTCGGCTTGCAGTTCAGGAGCTACCGTAGGTTCCCATGTTTTGAGAGCCCTCGATCATGATCCGGAACGAGACTCAGTCCGTTTCTCCTTCAGTCGATTCAATACTCTGGAAGAAGTAGATTATACAGTAGAGAAATTAAAAGAACTCTACGCAGTAGAAGCATAAAAAAAGGAGCCTTCGAGGCTCTTTTTTATTTCCTTTTTCCCACAGATTTACGCAGAAAAAAACACAGATCAACACGGATCTGAATTGCCAATATTTGTGAATATTTGCGCAACAAATCAGTGCTAATCTGTTGGATAGTAAAGAGTCTAAAGGTTTTCTTTTTTACTTTTTAAAACCTCCTGTCAATTCAAGCTGTAATTTTTGAGTAGAAATTAAATTTCCCACAGATATTCACAGAAAAAGTCCCAGATCTATACAGATCTGCTTTACCAAAATCTGTGATTATCTGTGAGAGAAATCAGTGCTAATCTGTGGGATACGGGAAAACAATTACTTCTTCGCCCCAGGATACCCAATCGCATAGGGTGTCCAAATTTCATAGATAGGATTTCCCGTTGAGCTCAAGCCACTGTGATGCCATTCTCCATCAATCACCTCATAATTGAAACTCAAGCTTGCTCCCACTCGGGAATCATCCCGTGAAAAGAAGGTGATGTTTTCGGTATACTTTCCATCTACTGCGGTATAAGTACCTCCACCAGAACCGCTGAACTCTTTGGTTTCGGAATTGAAAGCCACCCACTGAAATCTTCCTCCAGAAAGGATCTTGATCGTTCTACGTGCTCCAGGAGTGGATCGTCGGATTTCATCATCCCGTTTTCTTCCAGTAATGACCCAGTTTCCGGTCAAATCATCTTTCGAATCAGAAATCTTTTCCCAGATTTCTACCAACATTTTCCCGTTGATTTCACTGGAAATCACCATTTTTCCATCCACCCAATCCAAAGTGTACTTGTTGACAGTTCCTACCTGAAATGGATCCAAGGTAAAAAAATCCAAGGTTTCGGTGTAGTCATTTCCATTCAATTCAAATGGTCCACCTCCAGCACCTACAAAATGATTGTCTGCTACTTGTTTTGCCCCAAAAGCAAAATAACCATCCTGATAAATTTTAACATATTCGACGTCCTCCACCGGCTGTCCGTCCTGATGAGTCATTTTCCAAGCCCCTTCGATGGACTGTGCATTCACCCATCCAAAAAGCAGCATGCTCGCTATTAAAAGGTATGTTTTCATGTTATTTTCATTCAGTTTGTAGGAAATTACCAAAACAAACTCTGGAAATCCAACCTTTTCTTTTCAGCGGTTGGATTTCTTCAATTTTTGCCTAAACTGAAATATGAAAAACTACCAACTCGGTTCTTCTCGAGAATCGGTACTTGCACTTTTCCCAAATAGGACCATTAAGAGAGTTATGTTGGGAGAAAAGGAAATCGGTATCATCCGAATGGATGAAGATTTTTTTGCATTTGACGCTGCCTGTCCCCATCGAGGTGCCTCTCTCCTGCAAGGCCGAATCAATGGAAATGGGGAAATCATCTGTCCATTACACGAATATCGCTTCGAACTAAAAACAGGACAGGTAAAAGCCGGTCTATGCCCCGATTTACCCGTTTTCAAAACTGAATTGACTGATGAAGGATTGTTGATTTCTATTTAATACCGAAAGTTGACTTTTGCCCCGAAGTAAAAATTCCGCTCTGGAGCTGGCTGATAGTAGCGACCTCCAAAAGGATTAAGATCGTTCCCCAGTGAATAAAGTTCATCCAACAAATTATCCACTCCAAAATAGATTTCCACATCGACCTTTTTGGAAATGGGCTCGATAAAACCCATCCGTAGATTCATCAAATTGAAGGAATCCTGATAAACCGTGTTAGCATCATTCAAAGGAATTTCGTCGGTGAACTGATGGGTCAAGTTCAAATACACATTCCCTGAAAATCGAAAATCCAAGGTACTGACCAGCGTATTTGGCGCAACTCCAGTCAATTGATTTCCGGAAAAATCATTCTCCCTTTTTTGATAATCCTTGAATTTAAAATAGTGTCCTGTGAAGGCCGTCCCCCATTTAATGCCCCGTACCAATCCGGCATTCCGCTGCTCCAAAATTTGATAATCAATCGCAGCTTCGATGCCTTTTTGATCTGTGGAACCTGCATTTCTGAAAAGCACCACCCCTTGTTCATTGGTGTATGTCGTAATCGTTTCCTTTAATCTGAAATAAAATGCGGTCAAATCCATGTTAAAGCGACCCTTTCCCAACCGATACCCGACTTCGAAATTGGTGCCTTTTTCTGCTTCCAACTCCAAATTCAAACTCCCCTCATTGGTACGAACCTCATCAATCGTAGGAGGAGAAAAACCGCTGCTTATGGAAGCCCTCACAGCAGAAAACTCATTCAAACTGTAGCTCATCGCCAATCGGGGAACCAAAATCGGGTCAAAAGTTCGCTTCTGCAATCCAGTAGGGCCTCCACTCGCATCAATTTGACGATCGATTTCAAAGGAAGAAAAGTTTTGACTAAGCCCAAGAGTTACCAAAAGCTTCTCAGTCAATTCCCATTCAGCTTGCTGAAACAAAAATCCTTGCGTAGCTTTTAACTTATCTGCAAATCGGATGGTATCCGCAACTCCTTCACGATTCCCAAAATTTTGTGCATCAGTCAGGCTTTGTTGGTATTCGGCTCCGGCAATCAATCGGAATGGTTTTCCTGCCAAATTCCAATCAAAGGTAAAACGTGTCCTTCCTCCATAACCAAAGCCCAATTCTTTTTTGTAATCCAAAATGAAGGGATTTTCGAAATCATTCGTATTCAGGTAAAGGCTGGTGTTATTTTCTGCCTTCTTCGAAAAACGATAACGATGCCCGAGCGTGGCTAAAACTGCCTGTTGGGAAATCGAACTGTTCTGATCGACCGAACCAGGCCGGGCTTGCCGTGGATCCTCTGCCAACTGGTTTTCATTGAGAGCTCCTGGAATCTGATAATCCAAATCTGAAATCAACAATTGTGTTCGGATTTCTTGCTTTTCATTGATGGGAAAATATCCCCCTGCCTGAAATACGGTTCGGTCCACTGCCGAATGCTCCCGATAGCCTTCGCTTTCTTGATTGACAATGGAAACTTCCAATCCTCCATTTCCTATGGGTTGGGCAATTGCAAATCGGCCTTTATTCAAGCCAAAAGAACCAGAAACCCATTCCGAGGTGAGTAAGCCAGTTTGAGGATTGGCTTGGCTTTGTAGATTAATCACTCCACCATTTCCTGCACCATAAATACTTCCGGAAGGACCCTTGATCACTTCTGCAGTCCGAATATTACTCAAGTCCAACAAATTCAAAGCAGTCGTTCCATCCGGTGCGGTGATCGGCACTTCATTCCAATAGACTTTCACGTTACGAACACCAAAAGGAGCCC
>JABXHZ010000291.1 GCA_013373335.1 Cyclobacteriaceae bacterium
AACAAAAAGGCGAAGATCTTCCAGCGCTATTTTATACTGTTCAAAACACTGTTCACAAGATGGTGGAAGAGATTTCATAGGAAGGTACTTTCTTAAAGCTAAAGAATATTTTGATAGGATGCCAAGGAAAAAGAGTAGGCCGAAGCCTGCACTTTATCTAACGGTATAGCTTTGCATAAATGGTTGTCCATTGGGGGCAACGCCTTCCAATAAAAGTTTTCCGCTGAAATCCTCCAGGAATTTCCCTACTCTTTCAGGGTCTTTCGCGGGTTCTCGGTTGATTTGAGTAAGAATAAAGCCATCTCGTAAACCCAAATCCCTCAAATAACCCCGGGTCAGACCAGTGATTTTGATTCCATGGGAAATATCCAATCGGTCTTTTTCGATGGCATTTACAGCTTCCAATCGAGCTCCTAAAAGTCTGGAACTGTAATATTCACGCTTTAGTATTCCTGTTCCTCCCTCTAGATTTTGAAGAGTCAAGGAGGCGGTGTTAAGTTTTCCTTCACGGGTAAAGGTAATTTTTATTTGATCTCCCGGATAGTGGTAGGAAAGCGCTTCCTCAAAACTTCCCATTCCTGTGATTTTTTGATCATCAATCTGTACAATCACATCACTTCGTCTCATACCAGCGGACTCTGCTGCCCCTTCTCGAATCACATGAGTGACAATGACTCCATCCAACGATTCAATATTCATTTCTTCTGCTAATTCAGGTGTGATTTCTACGGCTTCGATTCCAGGAATAGCCTTTTGAACTTCCCCGAATTTGATCAGGTCATTGGCGACTTTCATGGCTATATCCACGGGAACAGCAAATCCATATCCCGTGTAGGAGCCAGTTCTGGAAAGGATGGCGGTATTAATTCCTACTAATTCCCCCTCGACATTGACCAAAGCTCCGCCGGAGTTTCCTGGATTAATGGGAGCATCTGTTTGGATAAAACTCTCTAAAGGAAAGTCCCCACCCAGAATGTTAATTTGACGTTCTTTGGCAGAAACAATTCCCGCAGTTACCGTAGAAGTTAGATTGAATGGATTTCCTACGGCAATAACCCATTCTCCAATTTGCAAATCCCTGGAGCTGCCCCTTTTGATGGCAGGAAGGTTTTTGGCTTCAATTTTTAACACAGCGATATCTGTATTTTTATCCGTTCCCACCAATCTTGCTTGATAAGTCCGTTTTTTATGGATGACTTCGATTGTTTCAGCACGGTCTATCACATGGTTATTGGTAATGATATATCCATCATCAGATATGATTACTCCGGAACCGGTACTTACCTGTTGAGTAGGTCCTGTACCGAAGAAAAAATCAAACATACTGTACCTTCTAGGATCACTTCCCGAAAAGTTTTTAATGAAGACGACCGATTCGGTGCTGTTTTCTGAGGCGTCAACAAAGGAAATGGGGGGATTGGTCGAAAAGGACCTTGTAGTGGACTCAGAAAAATTTGGAGTAGGGACTGCGCTATATTCTTCAATTTTAACTGGTTTGTTGGAGGAGGATTCTTCTGGAGAAATGTCTGCGACACTCCAAAAGGCAGCTCCTGCTAGGCCAGCCATGAATCCGATTGCTGTAGTTTTGAATAGATTTTCCATGCTTTTCCGTTTTTCAACCTGACGATCAAAATTCATTTCCGTTGGACGAATTCACATCTTTTAAGGATTATCTTTCTCAAAAACTTTTCCGAAGGGCAAAATCTGACGATTTGTACAAGGAAAAGTCTTTGCATCTTGTAATTTTGTCAGCCATCACCAAAACTTTCCTTTTTAAGGGCTGGTTAATTTTCAAAATATAAAAACATACATGTCAGAATTGAAGCGCGTAGCCATCTTGGGTAGTACCGGCAGTATTGGTACCCAAACCCTTGAGGTGATCCGTCAGCATCCGGAGGATTTTCAGGTTGAAGTGCTGACCGCTCAAAATAATTGCGATTTACTGATTCGGCAGGCTTTGGAATTTCAGCCCAATGCGGTGGTTATTACCAATGAGGCCAAATATCAAGTGGTAAAAGATGCTTTGCTTCCTCACGATATCAAGGTATTTGCAGGTCCAAAGGCTTTAGCTCAAATAGTGGAAATGGAAACCATTGATGTGGTTTTAACAGCCTTAGTAGGATATTCAGGGTTGATTCCTACGGTTCATGCCATTCGTGCGGGGAAACAAATTGCTCTTGCAAACAAGGAGACGCTGGTTGTTGCTGGAGAAATTATTACACAGTTGGCAAAGGAAAATGCAGTAAATATTTACCCGGTTGACTCTGAGCATTCCGCAATATTCCAATGCTTGGTGGGAGAATGGCACAACCCAATTGAAAAAATTATTCTAACTGCATCAGGAGGTCCATTTAGAGGAAAAGACCGACACTTTCTTCAATCGGTTACCAAAGAGCAAGCTTTAAAACACCCGAATTGGGATATGGGAGCAAAAATCACCATTGATTCTGCTTCTTTGATGAACAAAGGGTTGGAAGTAATAGAGGCGAAATGGCTCTTTGGGTTGAATAGTGATCAGATTGAGGTGATAGTTCATCCTCAGAGTATCATTCATTCCTTGGTCCAATTTGAAGATGGATCCATCAAAGCACAACTTGGACTTCCGGATATGCGTATTCCTATTCAGTTTGCTTTGAGCTACCCGCATCGTCTCAAAAGTGATTTTGAGCGTTTTGATTTCTTAAATTATCCCAATTTGACTTTTGAACAGCCTGATTTAAAAACCTTCAGGAACCTTCAGCTGGCTTTTGATGCTTTGCAGAAAGGGGGAAATGCCCCCTGTATGCTTAATGCAGCCAATGAAATAGCTGTGGAAGCTTTCCTAAAAGATCAAATTGGATTTTTGCAAATGTCTGAGTTGATTGAAAATTCGATGCAGCGAGCTGATTTTATCAGTCACCCGAGCTTGGAGGATTATGTGGCGAGTGATGAGCAGGTTCGAACTATTTCCAAAGAATTAATAAAACAATACGTATAATGGATACATTGATTATGGTGGGCCAACTTTTACTGGGATTGTCTATCCTGGTAGGATTGCATGAGTTGGGGCACTTATTGACTGCCAAACTTTTTGGCATGCGAGTAGAAAAATTCTCGATTGGTTTTCCTCCGAAAATAGCAGGATTTCAATGGGGAGAGACAGAATATTCTATTGGGGCAATACCATTGGGCGGATTTGTAAAAATTTCTGGAATGGTGGATGAGTCCATGGATACAGAGCAATTATCTTCCGAACCTCAACCTTGGGAATTTCGATCTAAGCCAGCCTGGCAGCGTTTAATCGTCATGTTAGGAGGGATTATCGTGAACGTGATTACTGGTATCATCATCTTTGTGTTTTTGGTTTACAGCAATGGGGAAACTTTTTTTTCCAGAGACCAAATCCTAGAAAATGGTATCGTAGCTTATGAATATGGAGAGTCCATTGGTTTAAAGACCGGAGATAAAATAATTGATGTTAATGGCCAGCCATACCAAAGCCTGAATGAGCTGAGTAGCGGAAGTGTTTTACTCGCTGAAAACGGCTACTACACAGTGGACCGGAATGGGGAGCAGGTAAAAGTGGAAATCCCTCGAGGATTTATCAATTCCTTTAATTCAGAGGAGGCATTTTCCAAATTCGTTTCTATTAGAACTCCTTTTAATGTGTATGCAGTCGATCCAGGAGAATCTGCCGAACAGGCTGGATTAAAGAAAGGGGACAAAATTCTTGCTGTAAATGGAGAGGAAATTCATTATTTCGACGAGCTTCAATCAGCTTTGGCAGGTTTGAAAAACCAAGAAGCAAATTTGGTGGTGGAATCTGAGGGTGTTGTGGACACACTTGCTGTACAAGTATCCAATGAGGGTACCATTGGTATTGCCGCTAATCGATTGATAGAGCCGGTTAGGAGAAAATATGGATTTGGAGAAGCCATTTCTAAAGGAACAGAAAGAGCATTTAGTGTGGTGATTATCAATGCTAAAGCTCTGGGTAAAATGTTTACTGGAGAGGTTTCAGTAAAGAATGTCAGTGGCCCAATCGGAATGGCTAAAATTTATGGTGATTCTTGGGATTGGGGTAAATTTTGGAGTATTACTGGATTGATTTCCATGATATTGGCCTTTATGAACCTTCTTCCGATCCCAGCTTTGGATGGAGGTCATGTTATGTTCCTTTTATATGAAATGGTTTCTGGTCGGGCGCCGTCTGATAGATTTCTTGAGAATGCCCAAAAAGTTGGAATGGCCATTTTGTTGGTATTGATGGTGTTTGCCATCGGGAATGATATTTTGAAATTCATTACGGGTTAATCCTACTTAATTAGCAAATAACTGAAACCGAGCTGAAATGCTCGGTTTTTTTGACTCTGCCAATATGACCCTATTTCCCTTTGGCATACCCCTTGAACCTTGAATGGCTAAGCATAGAAAAAAGAGTTTTAAATAAAAATTTTGCCTTAAATCGACAGCCTGTCTGTCAAAATGTCTATATGAGCCAATTTGAAAAGTCCTTATTTGAAAATCTGATAGTCGGAGATTACGCCAACGAGGGAGACTTGATCCAGCTAATCACCGAGGAAGAAGATGGTCAGCAAGGTACGGAAGCTTTAAAAGAAGAAATCCCGATTTTATCGGTTCGAAATACAGTCCTTTTTCCCGGTGTGGTTATTCCTATTACAGTAGGAAGACAACGATCTATCAAACTGGTTAAAAAAGCCCAAAAAGGAGATAAGCTAGTTGGGGTATGTGCCCAAATCAATCCCAATGTAGACGATCCGAGTTGGGAGGATATTTATCAAGTAGGTACAGTCGCCAAGATCATCAAGATGATCGTGTTGCCTGATGGAAATACCACGATAATTATTCAGGGAAAGAAGCGATTCCAAATTGAAGAGCAGGTTACGGAAGATCCATACTTTGTGGCAAACGTGAAGTATTTGGATGAGAATTTTCCCAAATCTTCCAAAAGGCTAAAAGCGCTTGAAGAATCTTTAAAGGAAGCTGCCACCCGTATATTACACCTCAATCCTGAGATTCCTCGTGAGGCGCAGGTTGCATTGGATAATATTGATAACACTCCTTTTTTAACACATTTTCTTTCTTCCAATATAAATGCATCAGTAGAGTCGAAGCAGCGTTTATTGGAAATTAATGACGGAGTAGAAAGAGCAACCTTGCTCCTTGAGTTTATGCTAAAGGATATCCAAATGCTAGAGCTCAAGTCGGAAATTCAGAAGAAGGTTCATACGGATATTGATCAACAGCAACGGGATTACTTCTTGCGCCAGCAAATGAAGATTCTTCAAACCGAGTTGGGCGAAGAAGGGCCTGAGAAAGAAGTCGAAGATCTTCGTGCTCGAGGAGCTCAGAAAAACTGGCCGCCAGAAGTTAAAAAGCACTTTGAAAAAGAGCTGGATAAAATTCTTCGGATTAATCCTTCCGCTGCTGAATATCCGATTGCCCTCAATTATGCAGAGACTATGGTAGAATTACCATGGAATGAGTTTACCCAAGATAACTTTGACCTCAAGCATGCCCGAAAAGTTCTTGATAGAGATCATTTTGGTTTGGAAAAGGTCAAGGATCGAATTATTGAGTATTTGGCAGTTTTGAAATTGAAGCAAGACTTAAAGGGGCCGATCCTTTGTTTGTATGGTCCTCCAGGGGTAGGAAAGACCTCCTTGGGGAAATCCATTGCGGCTGCTTTGGGGAGAAAATACATTCGAATGTCTTTGGGGGGGCTTCATGATGAAGCGGAAATCCGCGGACATCGTAAAACCTACGTGGGGGCGATGCCCGGTAAGATTATCCAGAACATGAAGAAGGTAAAAACCTCGAATCCGGTTTTTGTATTGGATGAAATTGATAAACTTTCTTCAGATTTTAGAGGGGATCCAAGTTCTGCATTCCTGGAGGTATTAGATCCGGAGCAAAACTTCGCTTTTATGGATAATTTCCTTGAAGTGGAGTATGACTTGAGTAAAGTATTATTTATTGCTACTGCAAACTCCTTGGATACCATTCAGCCCGCTCTTCGCGATAGAATGGAAATCATTGAAGTGACAGGATATACCCAAGAGGAAAAGGTCGAAATTGCGAAGCGTCACTTAGTGCCTAAGCAGCGAAAGGAACATGGTCTAAAAGCTAATCAGATACGCTTTGATAAATCTGCATTAGTAAAAATAATCGAAGATTATACCCGAGAATCAGGGGTTCGAAACTTGGAGCGAGCTATTGGAAAGGTAGTGCGTCATGTGGCCAAATCCATTGCTTTGGAAGAGGAGTATGATCCAAAAATAACCGCAGAAGCCGTCCGAAAAATTTTGGGAGCAGAGATTTTCGATAAAGAAACCTATCAGGATAATTCTATTGCCGGGGTGGTAACTGGCCTGGCTTGGACCAGTGTTGGTGGTGAAATTCTGTTTATTGAATCCAGTTTGAGTAGAGGAAAAGGAAGATTGACTCTTTCTGGTCAATTGGGAGATGTGATGAAGGAGTCAGCGATGACTGCGCTTTCCTATCTCAAATCCAGAGCGGATGAATTGGGTATTGATTACCGAATATTTGATCAATATGATTTGCATATTCACGTGCCTGCGGGAGCAGTACCAAAAGATGGCCCATCCGCAGGAATTACCATGTTGACCGCAATGGCTTCTGTCTATACCCAACGAAAAGTAAAATCCAAATTGGCGATGACAGGGGAGATCAGTTTGATAGGAAAAGTATTGCCGGTAGGTGGTATTAAAGAGAAAATTCTCGCGGCTAAACGGGCTGGAATTCGAGAAATCATACTTTGTAAAAAGAATAAGCGTGATATTGACGAGATCAATGAGAATTATCTCAAGGGCTTGGAATTCCATTTCGTGGATACTGTAAGTGAGGTTCTTGATATTGCGTTACTAAAATCAAAAGTTGAACATCCCCTACATTTCATTTTTCAAGAGGAGAAAAAATCCAATTGAAAGTCGTTAGGGTAGGGAACAGATACTTGTCAAAGAGGCAGGTATTGTTTTTTAAACAACAAAAACATGAATCAAACATTTTCACTCACTCCACGACAAATTGTTGAGGAGCTTGATAAATATATAATTGGACAAGGGGATGCCAAACGAAATGTGGCCATTGCCTTAAGAAACCGCATCCGTAGGATGATGGTAAAAACTGATATCCAGAAAGATATCGTTCCCAATAATATCCTCATGATCGGTTCGACAGGGGTAGGAAAAACAGAAATTGCTAGGAGATTGGCCAAAGTTGCCCAAGCACCTTTCACTAAAGTCGAAGCTTCCAAGTTTACCGAAGTGGGCTATGTAGGTCGCGACGTTGAAAGTATGGTTCGGGACTTGGTAGAGCAGGCAGTACATTTAGTTCGAGAAGTTAAAAATGAGGCTGTAAAGGCCCGAGCTGCTGAAGCTGTTGAAGAGCAAATTTTAGATATTCTTATTCCACCTGTAAAGGGAGCTGGGTTTAGAACGCCCGTTTCTACTTCTCAGGAAGAAGAACCTGCGAATGACCAAGAACTTAATGAGCGTACCCGGGAGCGATTCCGGGAAAAACTTCAGAATGGTGAGCTTGATGATCGAAAGATTGAAATCAATGTAAAAGCTTCTTCTCCTGTTGGGATTGGGATGATTGGAAATGGAATGATGGATGATGCTAGCATGGCGGGACTTCAGGATATGATCTCCGGGATGATGCCCAAGAGGACCAAAAAGAGAAAATTGAGTATTGCCGAGGCTCGCAAAGTCTTATTGGAGGAAGAAATTTCCAAATTGATTGATTTTGATGAGGTAAAAGAAGAGGCGATAAAACTTGCAGAAAACAATGGCATCATCTTCATTGATGAAATTGATAAAATCGCCTCCAAATCAGGTAAAAATGGAGGAGGTCCCGATGTGAGTAGGGAAGGTGTGCAGCGCGATCTGCTTCCAATAGTGGAGGGTTCCTCTGTAAACACCAAATATGGAGTAATTAATACGGATCATATTCTGTTCATAGCTGCAGGTGCTTTTCATGTAAGTAAACCATCAGACTTGATTCCGGAATTACAAGGACGTTTCCCGATTCGTGTGGAACTCAATAGCCTTACGCAGGATGATTTTTCCAGGATTCTTCGTGAGCCCAAGAATGCATTAACCAAACAATATCAAGCACTCTTTGAAGCAGAAGGGGTGTCTTTGGAGTTCAATGAAGAAGCTATTGAAGAAATCGC
>JABXHZ010000199.1 GCA_013373335.1 Cyclobacteriaceae bacterium
AAAATCATTACAAGCTTCCACGATTTGATTCCGAATAGCAAAATCAAGATTTCTCGAAGATTCAATAGCGACAGAACCTTGACCTACTGCCGGAATAAATTCTTCCAGAGAAAGCTCTTCCACAATCCGATCATTATAACCCATTCGGTGAACTCCTGCATAGGCTAATAATAGCGCATCACAAAGCCCTTCTTCCATTTTTCGGATTCGGGTTTGTAGATTTCCCCTGACTTCTACCGTTTTGAGGTGAGGATAAAAATGCTTTAAGGTAGCCACCCGCCTAGTGGAAGAAGTACCCAAGACCAAGGGTTTATCAGAATTTTTCAAAGAAATACCACTCTGGTTGGAAAGCAGTACATCATTAGCTCGCTCCCGCTTGGTAAAAGCAATGATTTCAAATTCTTCCGGCAAATTGGATTGCATATCCTTAGCGGAATGCACGGCAATATCAATTCGGCCGTCAAGCAATTGATCTTCCAACTCTTGGGTAAAAACTCCTTTGCTACCAATTTTCGAAATGGACACATCCAGAATCTGATCACCTTTTGTATCGATGATGACTATTTCGGATTCAATTCCGGAATTATTTAATAAATCCTGCACATGATAAGCCTGCCAAAGTGCGAGCTTACTTCCTCTGGTTCCGATTTTTATTTTTCTCATTGCTCTGCTCCCCTTTTGGGAGACTTCTTCTGTACTCCTTCTTCAATAAACTTTATGATGGTGCCGGCAATATCGATTCCTGTCGCCTTTTCTATTCCTTCCAGCCCCGGAGAACTATTCACTTCCAAAATCAATGGGCCTCGCGAAGATTGTAACATATCCACACCTGCCACATCCAATCCCAAAGCTTTCGCAGCTCCTAAGGCGGCAGCCCGCTCAGCCCTACTCAGTTTGATAACTGTCGCTTTCCCTCCACGATGGAGATTTGACCGAAACTCACCTTCGGCACCCTGCCGCTTCATAGCACCTACTACTTTCCCATTGACGACAAAAGCCCGGATATCTGCACCTTTTGCTTCTTTGATAAATTCCTGAACTATAATTCGGGCTTTCAAACCATGAAAAGCTTCGATAACTGACTGTCCTGCCTTTTTTGTTTCTGCTAAAACAACTCCTAATCCCTGCGTCCCTTCCAAAAGTTTGATAATTAATGGAGCTCCTCCAACATGCTCAATGATTTGCTTTTCGCCTCCTTTGGAAAAATTTGTAAATGCAGTTTTGGGCATCCCCAAACCAGCTCGGGAAAGAATCTGCAAACTTCTCAGCTTATCCCTGCTTCGTACAATGGCTTGGGAATTATTGGCGGAAAATGCCCCCATCAACTCAAATTGACGAACGACGGCTGTACCATAAAAAGTTACAGACGCACCTATTCTTGGAATAATCGCATCTATATCGGTCAGATTTTGGCCTTTGAAAATAATAGAAGGCCCTTCTTGCTCAATAATCAGATCGCAAATACTATGATCGACTACCAAAGCTTCATGTCCTGCAGCTTGGATCGCCTCTACCAATCTTCGGGTAGAATACAAATTTGAGTTGCGAGAAAGAACTGCGATCTTCATAATGAAGCGGTTTTATAATTTTTTGAAAGATTTATTTGATCTACATCCACCAGGAACCGTCCTTTTAGGATTTTCCTACCCAGAAGGATAGCATTTTTCATTTTTGAGCGATCTGTGAGTGTAAATTCAGCGATATACCGCTCACCCGCCAATAGAATTTCCGTCTCGACCATGTAACGTATTTCTGCCTGACCAAAGGAATTCTTGACCTTTTTCTCCCGGAAATCTTCAAACGCCAATTCTTCCCCCGTAAATTTTCGATGACCGGGCATTAGTATTTCAAAGACAAGCAGCTTCTTTCCGTTCCGGTTTTCCACTCGAATATTTTCCGCATGGATAGCACTGGTATAAGCCCCAGTATCCACTTTGGCCCAAACACCTGAAAGATGCAGTCCGGGAAGACTGATTTTTTCTTTTCGACCGACAATTTTTTTAGGCTGCTTTTGCATTTCTACCCAATAACTTCAAAATATCCATCGAAAGATCAGTAAAAATCAGCTTCGGGTTACCGTTTCGATCCAGATGATAGATCGCTTGGTTGAATTTCTCATAAAGCTCTGCTGCAGCCTCCTCATCAAGAACATGAGTGGCAATCTTATATACAAAATCCCGGTCCTCTCCTTGCGTGCGGAGGAGCTGTTCCAAATTGGCATTTTGGAGTAAAATCTCCCGCGCTACATTGAGTCCGGTTTGGAAAATAGACCGCTGAAAGTCCAAATCTGTTTTTTGGAATTTTTCGGCCAAATCAAAGATTTCTCCATATCTTCTTATGCCACAAAGCCGAAACCAATCTCGGATCCAGATCACTTGTCTATCCTCCACTTGGTCCACCATTCGCAGCGCTGCCCTGATATTTCCATCGGCAATCATAGAAATCTGCTGAGCAACCTGTTCATCACATTTTCCGGTTTCGGTGAGAAACTCTTGAATTTCTTCATCCGAAAAAGCACGAACATTGATTTTTTGAGTTCGGGAAAGTATCGTAGTCAGCAGTTGATCCGGTTGACTGGTAACCAACATAAAAATGGTACCCGGCTGAGGCTCCTCCAATATTTTCAAGAGCGCATTAGAGGCCTCCGTATTCAAATACTCCACACCCCAAATCAACATGATTTTATAACTTCCTTCGAAAGAAGAAAGCGAAAGTGAGCGGATTACCTCTCGCGCTGCGCCAACAGAAATGTTGAGTTTCTTTTTCTCAAAATGATTCAAATGGATAAAATCCTGAATGTTTCCGTAGGTCTGTTGCGTACAAAATTCCCGAAAATTGGCTATCAACTTCGCATTGATTTCATCTGCTTTTTTCTCTTCCTCCTTGGTGAGACTTACCCTGGGAAAAACAAAATTAAAATCCGGCAAAACCAATTTTGCCATTCGCTGACATGAGCTACAGGTCCCACATGAATCCTCACCAGTTCGATTCTCACAATACAGGTAGGTAGCCAAGGCCAAAGGCATCGCTAAAGAAGCCGAACCTTCAGGGCCATGAAACAATAAGGCATGCGCCAAATGATTATTTTCAACGGCCTGAACTAGTCGCTCTTTGGTTTCTCTTAATCCGGGGATTTGTGCAAACTGCATGCTTTTCGCGTCAAGGGATTATTTTTCCCAAATTCTATAGTTCTTGGTTAAATCAAAAACTTTATGGAGCATTTCTTCCTCCACTTGGTCCCAAGCCACTTTTCTTCTAGCCATGACCGCTTGAGCAGTTTGAGCAAATTTTGGAAATTGGAAGGTAGAAAATCCGGCTGCTCCGCCCCATGCAAAGGAAGGAATGAAATTTCTAGGAAAGCCATCCCCAAAAATATTAGCTCCAACTCCCACAACTGTCCCGGTATTAAACATGGTGTTGATCCCACATTTAGAATGATCTCCCATCATTAATCCACAAAATTGAAGTCCGGTGTTAGCAAAGCCTCCACGGACATAATCCCAAAGTTTCACGGGAGCATAATTATTTTTCAGGTTGGATGTATTTGTATCCGCTCCCAAATTGCACCATTCACCGATCACTGAATTTCCCAGAAAACCTTCATGGCCTTTATTGGAATATCCAAAAATCACCGAATTGGAGATTTCTCCACCCACTTTGGAATAGGGGCCGACCGTGGTATCTCCACGAAGTTTAGCTCCCATATTGACTGTAGAGCCTTCGCAAAGCGCAAAAGGGCCACGAATCAATGAACCTTCCTGGATTTCCGTGTTTTTTCCGATGTAAATTGGACCGTTCTCAGCATTCAGAATTGCTGCCCGAATCACGGCTCCTTCTTCGATAAACACATTTTCAGGAGCATAAACCTTCGTAAACGGATCCGAGATAGCTTGACTTTTTCTTCCTTGAGTCAATAAGTCAAAATCTCGTTTAATCTCATTTCCATTGTGCTGAAAAATCTCCCAAGTTTTGGAAAGAAGCTGAGGTTCTATACGCACTTGAACAGCTTCCTTTTGATTAGCAATACTTAAGTTCTTTTCGGTCTCACCGATATAACATGCCAAAAGGGTTTTCCCTGCATAAAGCGCCTGATCTTCTCTAAGACGTTGAATATCCTTCAGGAGATCCTGCGATGGAATCAATCCTCCATTTATGGCAAGTGCAGCCCCTTCTTTTCTGGGGTATTTTTCCTGCAAATAGTCCTGTGTCAAATAAGATACTTCCTTCCCCGAAATCTTTTCCCATTTCTC
>JABXHZ010000119.1 GCA_013373335.1 Cyclobacteriaceae bacterium
CCATTGACTGTAATGATATTCCCCTCTTGGGATAATGTCTCCCACATAGCCACTTTTCACGGCTGGATACCCATACTCTTTCATTAATTGATAGGCTGCATCCAAATGTCGTTCATAGTTTCGAACGGAAGATGAAGTCTCATGATGCATGATCATTTGCACGCCTTTTTCTTTGGCATAGGCTGCAATTCCTTCCAAATCAAAATCAGGATATGGAGTCAAAAAGTCAAAAACATAGTCCTTGGAATTTCCGAACCAGTCTTCCCATCCAATATTCCAACCCTCTACCAACACTCCATCAAACCCATGCTCTGAGGCAAAATCAATGTACTTTTTCACATTCTCAGTCGTGGCTCCATGCTTCCCATTGGGTTTTACTTTGGAAAAGTCTGTGACTCCTAATTTGACTGCCTTGAGTTCGTCGGTATACGACCAGGAACTTTGACCCGTGATCATTTCCCACCAAACCCCAACATATTTCATGGGCTTGATCCAAGAAGTGTCCTCAATTTTAGAGGGCTCATTCAAATTATAGGTGATTCGAGAAGCTAGAATTTCTCGGGCATCATCACTCACTATCACCGTGCGCCATGGAGATTGGGCCGGTGTGACCAAGTATCCCTTATCTCCTTGAGAGTCCGGCGTCAAATGACTTACAAAAACCATTCGCTCATCATCCAATTCCAAATGCATAGCAGGATAATCGATCAGAGCCGCCTCATGAATATTGATGTACAATCCAGAAGCGGACTTCATCATCAAAGAAGTCTGTACTCCAGTATCAGAAAATGGTGTCTGTGAGGCATTGGGGGTAATGGCTTTTTCCATTAAACCACGAATTTCAGAGAGCTTGGATTCGGTATAATCATACTCCTGTGTATCGTAATCCCCAGGAATCCAAAAAGCAGTGTGATCGCCATTCATAGCAAATTGAGTCAGTTCCTCGGTGATTACAAAGTGTCCCATATTCTCCTGAACCGGGAATTCATATCGAAAGCCCAAACCTGAATCAAATAAACGGAACCGGACATTCATTCTCCGCCTGCTGGCCAAATGCTCGAGATGAACGAGCAGTTCCCGGTAATGATTTCGGATACTACTTTCCTCTCCCCAAACTGGTTCCCAGGTTTCATCGCTTAGTGATTCCTCAGAATCAACAATTCGAAATCCCTGAATAAGATCAATCGAATCATTTTTCAAATCAAAACCCAATCGACTTGACTGAATAACAGCTTGATTTTTATAAGAAAGCTGGTAGGTGGGGGCTCCACTGGCATCCAGCCCAAAAGCCATTTGTAATTCCCCATTGGGTGAAGAAATTTCCTGAGCCGAAACAAACCCATACCAACCTAGGAAAAGGAGTAAAAAACGGTATTTCAAATGCATGATAGACTAATAAATTTTCAATTTCAGAAAAGCTTTTGACCGGCAATGTTGCCGACCGAAATTAAAATTATTAGTTTTTACAGAATTTATTGTACGAAGAAATACAAATCATGAATCAATCAAACCCAAAAATCCTTCTTCAGCTTTCGGCATTGTTGATTTTTTTGGCATTAGGATGCCAGTCGCCTGACAAACAATCCACGGAGGAAAGTATAAGCACTGCTTCTTCTGAAGATCTATTGAAGACCTATGTCCAATCCCCTTCGCCTGATTTTAGTTTTGAAATTGTCCATTCTGTACCCGGGGAAAATTCAGATTTTCATGTGCTGAAAATGTATTCGCAGCGATGGCTTGCGGATAGTATCGTGGACGAAACCTTGTGGTGGCATTGGGTTTCGATAATCGTACCCAAAAACAGTCCCTATCAAACAGGAATGATGTGGATAGGCGGAGGGAGCCGAGGCACTGAAATGCCTGAAAAGCCATCACCCCTACTGGAAGCTGCTGCAGCCCAGACCAACTCCATTGTTGCTGAAATCCACAATGTTCCTTTTCAACCCTTAACCTTTGCCAATGATGAATTTGGAGTGCGTTATGAAGATGCGATAATAGCCTATGGTTGGCGAAAATTCCTGGAAGGAGGAGCAAAGGATGAAGATGCGATTTGGCTAGCCAGATTCCCCATGACCAAAGCTGTCAAGTTGGCTATGGATGCTGTACAACAAGTAGCTAAGGAAAATTACAATCAAGATTTGAAAAACTTCTTTGTAGCCGGGGCTTCCAAGCGAGGGTGGACCACTTGGACGACTGCAGCTACGGATGATCGGGTTATTGCCATGGCGCCCGTAGTAATTGATTTGTTGAATATCGAGCCTTCCTTTATGCACCATTGGCGAAACTATGGCTTTTGGGCTCCAGCAGTGACTGATTATGTGCGGGAAGGTGTCATGAACTGGATGGGAACCCCTGAATTTGACAGAATGCTGGAACTCACCGAACCTTATTCCTTTGTCGATGAACTGGATATCCCCAAACTTCTGATCAATGCTGCAGGGGATCAATTTTTCCAGCCCGATAGCTGGGAATTTTACTGGAATGACCTGAAAGGTGAAAAGCATATTCAATACGTTCCAAACTTTGGGCACGATTTAAGTGAATCCGACGCATTGCCCAATCTCATATCCTTTTATAATTCTGTTTTGGAAAACACTGATAGACCGGATTACAGCTGGAACGTCGAAGGAAACACAATCCATGTGAAAGTAAATCCTGAAAAAATGCCTATTTCGGTCAAGCTATGGTCTGCCTATAATCCACTTGCCCGGGACTTTCGGGTAGATGAGTTTGGACCAAATTGGGTGGCAGAAGAAATCCCTATGCCTGCCAGTGGAGAACTGGAAGTGAACATGCAAGAACCTGAAGAAGGATTTCGAGGCTACTTTGTAGAATTGACATTTGCAGGAGAAACGCCTCTAAAAGTGACCTCCGGAATAGAGATTCTCCCAACCGACTATCCTTATGAGCCTTTTGAACCACAGCGGATCGAAGCTGAAGCAAACTAACCTCGGATAAAATGAAGGTACGTTGGAAATTATTGGCACTCGGTATTTTAATTTCATTTAGTACAACCATGGCCCAAACTCAGATAAACTACGACGAAAGTAAGGTTCCACCCCTACATCTGCCTTCTCTATTCATCAGTGAAAAAGGTGAAATCATCACATCAAAAGAGAATTGGGAAAATATTCGAAAACCAGAGATTTTCAGGCTTTTCCAACATGAGGTTTATGGTCAAATACCAAAAGATTTAGATGAGATAAGTTTTGAAGTTTCCAAAATCCCAAATCATCAATTTGACTCAATCGCGTATCTAGAGGAGGTTGATATTAAAATCATGCGAGGTGAAAAAAGTCACACCATGAAACTGCATGTATTTTTGCCCAAAAACATCAATGGACCTTTTCCCATCATTTTGCTCATCAATCATCGTCAAAAATCGGAAGACGGTTCTTTGGCAGAAGAAGGCTATTGGCCCGTGGCAGAATTGATTCAAAGAGGATTTGCAACAGCCTCTTTTCATGCAGAGACGGTAGCACCTGATGATAAAGTCAGGTTTACCGAGGGAGTCTTGACTAATCTATATCCTGAGCAATTGGATCAAAAAGATGGACTCAAGGCCCTCGGAGCATGGGGATGGGGAGCCATGAGAGCTATGGATTATTTTGAGCAGCATAA
>JABXHZ010000294.1 GCA_013373335.1 Cyclobacteriaceae bacterium
AGGTACTGTTCGGCAATTTTTGCCTGTCCTCCCCAAAGCTCCAGATCATGCCATTCAGTTTGTTCCACCCGATTTCCATTGCGATCCTTGTATGCCTCCGTGGTAGCGAGACGAATATTTGCCACCACATTATCACCTTCCAAATACTTTACTTCGGGATCAGCTCCCAGATTCCCTACCAGGATCACTTTATTTACTCCAGCCATTTTTTATGAATTCATTGATTAAAACAGAATATTGAAGGTAATCAAAAGCCCTGATCGTTCAAAAAATTTACAATCAACTTTGGTTTCGCCAGCTCCTCGATTCGCTCCTCCTCTACCATCAAAAAACCCTCTTCAGATGCCCATTTCTCTAGTTTTTCCTGATTTTTGACATCAATCTCAATTTCAGAAAATTCTGCATGAAGCCGCTGATGAGACAATATGTGTCTGTACTTTTTGGGGAATTTTCGGACTTCTTGGGACTCCACCGGCAAGTCAAGGCCCTGATGCTCTTCTTGATTCACTTTCTCTGCCATCGGGAAATCAAATAAACCCTCCCAAATATCCCCGGCATTTCGTCGTTTCCAAACCCAAGATTTTCCGCAGCGAATGACATAATAATGGAGGTGCCGATCCTTGACTTTGGTCTTATTTATCTTCACAGGTAAAGAATCCACAAGTTGATGTTTATACGCAAAACAGGTGCTTTTGAGAGGACAGGATTCACAATCAGGTTTAATGGGCACACAGAGCCGAGCCCCAAAATCCATTATGGCCTGATTATACTCTCCGGGCTCATCGGAAGAAATAAGTCGATCTGCCAATTCTTGAAATTCACGCTTACCCTTTCCGCTCGCAATGTCCGTCTCAATCCCAAAGACTCTTGCCAAAACACGAAAGACATTCCCATCTACTACAGCCTTTTGCTCACCAAATGCAAAGCTCGCAATTGCCGCGGCGGTATAGCTTCCGACACCTTTCAATTGAATCAATTCCCCGTAGGTTTCGGGAAATGCCCCTCCTCGCTCAAACCAAATTTGCTTTGCACAGAAATGTAGATTTCTCGCCCGACTGTAATAGCCCAAGCCCTGCCACAAGCGAAGAACTTCCTCCTCAGAGGCTTCTGCCAAATCCTGAACCGTGGGATATTGGTTGACAAAATTGTAATAATAAGGTAATCCTTGAGCCACCCGAGTCTGCTGTAGAATGATCTCAGAGAGCCAAATTTTATAAGGATCTTGGGTTCCGCGCCAGGGTAATTCTCTGGGATTTGCACGGTACCAATTTAGTATTGATTTAGAAAATGCTTGATTATCAATGGATTTAGAATTCATTCGATCTAAAATTACCTGACACAAAACTGGTTAATTTTTATGGATTTGTTTTTTAATTGACTTGCTTCTCGTACATTTGCAGTCCCAAAAACACTTGGTTAATAGGTTGTTAAGCTTATTTAATAATTTCTAAATTTAAATCACCGTGACAAAAGCAGAAGTAATCACCAAAATCTCGGATATGACCGGGATCCAAAAGGATGATGTTACCCAAACAGTTGAAGCTTTCTTCAGCGTGGTCAAAGATTCCATGGCAGAAGGCGAAAACATCTATGTAAGAGGGTTTGGTAGCTTTATCAACAAGAAAAGAGCTAAGAAAATCGCTCGAAATATTTCCAAAAATACTGCCATTGTCATCGACGAGCACTATATCCCGGCATTCAAGCCATCCAAAGTGTTTATCGAAAAGATCAAAAACAGTAACAAAATCAAAGAACTAGCTCCACAAGAATAAGTCTTAGGGAGAATTGACATGAAAAAAACTCAGCTTATCCTCATTATCGTCGGCGTTTTGGCCATTGTGGGTTTATATTCCTTACCCAAAATCGTCGTGGATAATGAGGCCCAGGCTGGGGCAACTGTGGGACAGGAATCCGAAGCGTCTTCAGAAAATGCAGTAGAAATGCACGCTGCTGAACTGAGCGAGGAGAAAGAAAACCTGCTTTCAGAGTTGCGAAACAAAGCCGCCGAATCAAGTATTTCTCTCGAGGAACTGGAAAATTTGGCGAATTTGTATCAGGAAAAGGCAGTCTATGACAGCGCCGCCTACTTCCTTTCAGTAGCAGCAGGACAATCTGAGGAATTGATCTGGGATGAAAAGACTGGAAACGCCTATTTTGAGGCTTTCACGTTCGCACTAGACCCACAGAAAGTAGAAGCTACTGCTGAAAAAGCCCGGGAATATCTCGGAACCGTGCTGGAAAACGATCCAACCCGGTCGGATTTGAAATCAAAAATTGCAATGACCTATGTGTCTTCCTCCAATCCCATGCAGGGCATCATGATGCTTCGGGAAATCTTGGAAGAAGATCCTCAAAATGAAGACGCCTTATTTAATATGGGAATCTTATCCATGCAATCCGGACAATACAAGCGGGCGGTAGAACGATTTGAGGAATTAGTCAACTATCATCCTGATAATCTGCAAGGTCAGTTTTATCTGGGAGTAAGCTATTTTGAATCAAACCAACGAAATAAAGCGAAAGCCCAATTTGAGGCGGTGAAAGAAATGACCCAAGATTCGATGATCTTGGAGAGTGTCCAAAGCTACCTTGATAGGCTATAAATAAAATTGTATCACATTTAAACAAACAAGACTATGCCTTGCGGAAAGAAAAGAAAGAGACATAAGATCGCTACGCACAAGCGTAAAAAAAGACTAAGAAAGAACAGACATAAGAAGAAGTAATACACTTCTTCTTTTCCTGTTTTAAAGAAAACCACACGTTCATTTACATATTATTAGACTAGGTTTTGAGTACGGAATTGTTAATTGATTCTGCTCAAAATGGAAGTCGGATTGCCCTCCTTCAGGACAAAAGCCTTGTAGAATTACATGCTGAAAGCTTGGAAAACCAATTTAAGGTTGGGGACATCTATCTAGGTACTGTTAGAAAAATAGTCAATGGTCTCAATGCGGCATTTATTGACGTAGGCTATGAAAAAGACGCCTTTCTGCATTACCAAGATTTGGGTCCCAATATCCAAAGCTTGCAGAAGTTCACCAAAATGGTGCGCAACAACAACTACAGCAATTACAACCTGAAGGGCTTTGAAAACGAACCTGAGATTGACAAAATCGGAAAGATTTCTTCCATCTTGTCGAAAAACAATCAGGTATTGGTACAGGTAGTGAAAGAACCTATCTCTACCAAAGGCCCCCGACTATCCTGTGAGCTCTCTCTTCCAGGTCGCTACCTTGTCTTGGTGCCATTTTCGGACACAGTTAATGTGTCCAAAAAAATTCGCAGCAACGACGAGCGTAAAAGGCTTCTTAGACTCATCACTTCCATCAAGCCAGCCAACTTCGGAGTAATCATCCGAACGGTAGCCGAAGGTCAGTCAGTCACAGAACTTGACAAAGATCTTCGAAATCTTCTCTTCAAATGGGAAGAAGGAATGAAAAAGCTGATGAAGGCAAAAAGCCGCGACAAAATTATTGGAGAGATGAGTATGGCCTCCTCTTTAGTGCGAGACCTACTCAATGAATCTTTCGATGCAATCACCGTAGAAGAAGAATCTACTTACGATCAGATTAAATCCTACATCAGGACTATTGCGCCTGAAAAGGAAAAAATTGTCAAGCTTTACAACGGTAAGGCTAAATTATTTGAAAGTTTTGGGATCGAAAAGCAGATCAAAAGTCTGTTTGGACAAACGGTCAGCTTGCCTCAAGGAGGCTATGTCATCATCGAGCACACTGAAGCGCTCCATGTCATTGATGTAAACAGTGGCAATAAATCCAATCAGGAAAGCGATCAAGAATCCACGGCCTTAAAGACCAATTTGGTCGCAGCCAAAGAGATCGCCAGACAGCTCCGCCTCCGCGATATGGGAGGGATCATCGTAGTCGATTTTATCGATATGAAAAAGGCCGAAAATAAGAAGGCTATTTACGATGCGATGAAAAATGAGCTCAAGGCAGACCGATCAAAGCACACCGTATTACCGCTGAGCAAATTTGGATTGATGCAGATCACCCGTCAGCGAGTACGGCCAGAAGTCAACATTGTTACCAAAGAAGTGTGTCCTGCTTGTAATGGGACCGGAAAAATCCAGGCTTCTATTTTAATTGCAGACAAACTGGAAAAAGATCTGGAGCATTTGTTGACCATGCAAAACATTGCCAAAGTCCAAATCGGACTGCATCCCTACTTGCATGCCTACTTTACTGTCGGCTTTTATAGCCGTCAGGTCAAGTGGTTTTTCAAATATTTCAAATGGATTAAACTGATCAAAGACTCTTCCCTACCGGTGACGGAATACAGATTCGAAGATGAATCTGGAGAGGAAATAGAGCTAAACGTAAAAAGCGAGACTGAATAAGTCTCGCTTTTTTTATTCGGTTTTTTATTTTTTCTGAAGCTCGTTTTTGTCCTTCCATCCAAATCACTCCTTGATAAAGTCTATTTCATCCCATTTTTCTCGAAGCCGAATTTCTTCCGGTTTATTGGAGAACAAATTATAGCGAACCAATAGCTTTTCAATTTTTAGGGTATAAATCCCAGGTGGTAAATTTCCAATAGGAAGTATGCCTTCATAAACTTTTTGATTCGATACCTGAAGTCGATTTCTTTTCCAGGAATCTGCCATAATCACCTCGTCTCCAATTGAAAATCTGTACAAATCCGGAGTGTCCTCCAGCTCATGCCAACCCAGCGAATCCAGTTCATTTTTGAAATTTCCCCTTAAGTCAACCAAGTATTTATCATCACCAGCATAACGAGCAATTCCTAGTTTTAGGTAATCTCCACTAACTGTTTCAGTGGGTAAAAATGCTCTTGGATACCGTTTACCCTCTTCATGAAATTCTTCATAGGAAAGTTCCTTGGTGGGCCACTTCAACTCATTTTCCAATAGATTAGCTTCATTAAAGAAGAGGGAAAAATCGCGAACATCATTGTAAATCAAAGGTGTAGCCAAAAGGAATATTCCCAATCCGTAGAAAATACTGAACCATTTTCCCAGATTACTTTGATAAATCGCACTCACCGAGGCCATCATGGACTTGGCCAATTTAGCTCTCCACTTTGCTTTTCTGTTGATCAGGGAAATTATGGCGAAAAGAAAAATCGAGACCATAAAGATGAGATAGACAATGAAAAAATTGATTTCAAACCATAGATAAATAAAGAGCAAAAGAACCAGGTAAGCCGTAGAAACAAGGATTGGAAATACCAATGAAATAGGATAGGCGAAAGTCAAACTACAGATTCGCTCCATGGAAAGCACCAGTTCACCAGGTTTCTGATACTCATAGTGCTGTGAGATTTTAAAAAGCTTTTCTTTGACCACTCCCTGAGGAAAGGCATAACTCAAACCTAAAAATCCTGCCCAAATAAACCGGAGCGTCAAGTGGACAATAAAAAAAATCTTAAACACGCTGATCATCGCGCTTAGGTAAAAAAGCACCAATACAGCTCCCAGATAACTCATACCTATTTCCTGAACCAACGTAGCAGAAAAGGCATAGATTTTTGAAGGAAAGGCAAACAAAAAAGCCAGAATAATACCCGAAATAATGACTTCAGGCTCCCAGCTGTTCCGTTGCAAATTTTCTAACCAGGAAAGTTCTTCCCGCTTTCGATCACTGTCTAGCTCTTCCATTAAAAAACTATTTTTCAGCTAATTATAGTGATTATTGATCAAGCCACCTTTTAAAATCAGCAACTTTTTCACGACTGACTAAGATATCTGGGTCTTGACAATTCTTCAAGGTGATCTTCAAGCGGCTGTTGGAATAAGCAAAAACTCCATCAATTGCCTCCAAGGATGAAAGGTATTTACGGTTCAATCGAAAAAACTTCATGGGATCTACCTGTCCCTCAGTTTGCTCCATTGTCTGATCAATAACATATCTTTTCCCCTCCAAAGTCTGCAAGAAAGTTATCCGCTCCTCGCTAAAGAAAAAAGAAACTTCTTCCACCGGAATACTCTGGATTTTCTCTCCAAATCTGACTAAAAATCGGGATTTATAGGTCGGCTGATTGGGACGAAGCAAATCTTTCAGAAGTTGCATATCGAGCTTTTTCTGAAGTTGATTTCTCCTAAATTTCTCAATTGCATTTTCCAAATCCTTAGGATCAATCGGCTTGAGTAGGTAATCCACTGCGTTCACCTGAAAAGCCTTGATAGCATACTGGTCATAAGCCGTTGTGAAAATGACCGGAGAATTGACTGGGCGTTTTTGAAAAATTTCAAAACTCAAGCCATCAGCCAATTGAATATCGCAAAAAATCAAATCCGGCTCGGGATGCGATCCCAACCAATCCACAGCCTCCTTGACCGTGTCCAAATTTCCAAAAAATTCACCTTCTGGAAACTGCGGTTTCAAGAGCGACATTAATCGTTTTGCAGCAGGATTTTCGTCTTCTATCACTAGAATTCTCATGCGTCAATCTGAATCAAAGGTAAAATCACCAAAAACTCATCCTCGCCTTTCTTAACAGTTGGAGCTGGAGCCTTAAGTAATTGATATCGCTGAAAAATATTTTTCAAACCAATCCCGGAAGAACCGGAACCGGATTGACTTTTCAACTGCAGGGTGTTGGTTACCCAAAGTGATCCATCTTTCTGAAGAATATCGATAAAGAGTGGATTTTCTTTGGAAACCACATTGTGTTTAATCGCATTTTCCAAAAGTAACTGCAAAGACAAAGGAGGCAGAAAATATCCTTCCGTATCCTGAGTTTCCATCCTAAATTGTAATTTATCTTCAAAGCGGATTTTCTGAAGATCGAGAAAGTTTTTAGCGAACTCCAATTCCTTTTCGAGTGAGACCAAATCTTCCTGCTGAACCTCCAAAACATAACGATAAATACGGGAGAGTTTTTGGATGAATTCAGCCGAACGATCGGCATCCTCATAGACCAAATTCGTAAGAACGTTCAAGGAATTAAACAAAAAATGAGGATTGAGTTGGTCTTTCAGACTTTGGTATTGGCTTGAGATTTTTTCGGTTTTTAACTTTTCTGCTTCCACAGCAGCTTTTCGCCATTCACCCAACCAAGACCAAGTGGTGAAAATAGCCATAACTACAACCGCAACTTGCATGGGCATAATGGTATATCGGGTGATTTCAAGCCAAGGAATGTCTTTGAAATCAATTTGGTCCAAAATCAATGCGTAAAAAAATACGAGGATGAAGGAAATGATAAAGGAATACGCTAGATACAATCCAATAGTAGCCAAGAGCCTCCCAAATGGTCGTTCAAGCCAAGAAATCCGATTATCCAACCAATCTGTAATCACACTTCCCCCAAAACTTAAGGAACTGGAAATCAAAAAGGAAAAAATAAAGTCCGGAACCAAATCCCTCAAGCCATCCAAAGACAAAAAGCAGCTAGGGCAAATTGTCAAGGTGATAATCAGGGCAATTCCCAAATTGACCAATATGAATGGCCCAACCCGATGAAAAAGGTCTCTTTGAGAATTGGTGGAGTTTATTTCGAAGTGCATTGCTGGAAATTAAGAAGAAAACCAACGAACCCAAAAATCAGATTCGTTGGTTTGTAAATTCCTTCAGGAAAATTATTGACATTTTTTCGCCAATTCTTCAGCCGTTGGAGCTCCCCAAGTTGGAAGAATATAGTTTTCATCCACTTTGGCACTTTCACTTTTATATAAATCCAAAGCAATTCTTGCCATGCCACAGGCTTTTTGCGGTCCTGACCCGAAAAATTCAGCCATTCCCAACTCCATCTGAGCCATCAAAGTCACTGCTCGTGGGTTTTCCCGATCTTGATTAATAGCCATCCCAAATAATTGCATTACCTGTGGACTCATGCTTTGTCCTCTTGATACAGGATCAAGGGATAATTTACCCATCAAGGCATAGCCGTGTAAAGCTGTAAGCTCTGAATTGTTTGGAGATAATTTAGAAGCTTGCTGAATCAATTCTATGGCGGAATCAAATTCCTGATCCTTGTTGATGTCAAATCGAAAAGCTGCTTCGATTTTAGTCAAAGCCGCATAATACAAAGGCAACCATTCGGTGGATTCCGCTTCCGCAATTCGAAGAAAAGCATTGCTTACCTCTTGAGCTGCTTCAGCGTCGGTAACTTCATTCATAGCTTGAATTTGAACCTTCATGGCCTCTTCAAAGGCCTCGTTAGGTTGTGAAAAAACAGCAACTGAATGCAATACAAATGCGATTAAGAATGTGTACGTTTTCATGATAATTTGATTTAGAGGTTATTTAATTGATTAGCGTTTTTGTCTTTAGAAAGTGTCAGAAAGATCCCTAGGAAAAGGAATCGTGGTGCCGGTTGACCGATAGCACGGGATTCATATACTCCAAGTGAATTGGGAGTGGACGAGAAATCATAACCGAAAATATTTTCTCTACCCAATACATTGGTAATGGCTCCGTGGATGATCAGATTAGGTCGAGGCAGGTAACTCCAGCTTAGACTTAAATTTTGGAAGCCTGGAGTTTTGCTGTTCATTTCTCCGGGATGATTAGGATCGGTATAGGCATAGCCATCGTTGACTGCAAGACTGGCTCCCAATTGGGATTTGAGACCAGTTATAAAGTGCTTTACTACCACGGAAAGATTGTGCTTCGGGGCAAAGCCGGGCTGAACCTGTGTGGTAAATTGTTCAAAGCTTCGCTTACTGTCTACAAAACTATAGGTCACCCAATAGTCTGTATTTTTTAGGGTTTGGCGATCACGGAAGAATAAATCAAAGCCCCGGGCAAAACCGCTTCCTTCATTTCGGAGATTCACAGGAGCCATAGGAACGCCTCCAAATCGGATCAATTCAGAGTATTGCTTGTGAAAAGCTTCTGCGCGGAAAGTAATCCCATCCTTATTCCAGAAATAATTCAAAATCAAATGATCGGCCTGCGTATTTTTCAAGTCATTGTTCAGAACTCGATAATTCTCAAGTGGAGCCTGAGAAAATTTGCCTGCAGCCAAGGAGACCTGACCATGTTCTGAGGTCTGAAAGGCAAATGAAACCCGTGGATCTAGCCATTTTTTTTGGGTCAAAGAACTGTAACCCGATCGAATTCCTCCTCGAACAACCAGCTTCTTGCTGAGATACCAATCCCACTCGGTGTAAATAAAACTTTGACCATCTTGAAAGCTTCG
>JABXHZ010000026.1 GCA_013373335.1 Cyclobacteriaceae bacterium
AGGAGACGGATTGGCTATTGCTAGACTTTTGTCTGAAAAAGGTTGGAAAGTTAATGTAATTGCCTGTTTTGATGAAAATTCAACACTTAGTCCTGATGCAGAAACAAACCTTGAAAAACTTCCAAAAGAGGATAGTTTGATTAATTGGAAAGTATTCTCATTGTCCAAAGATGCTATTTTTATTGATGCCTTTTTGGGAGTGGGTTTGAAAAGAGAACTTCGTGATGAGGCCCGTCAAATAATTAAAAAGTTCAATTCTTTTCAAGGAATCAAAATCGCAGTAGATATTCCGAGTGGCTTAAAGGCTGAAGAGATCGGGGTGCAAGATGTGGTCCGAGCAGATTTTACCATCACCTTTGCGTTTCCGAAGTTAGCACTTTTACTTCCAGAAAATTCGGACTTTGTAGGGGATTTGCAGGTAATCGATATCGGAATAAACGAATCACTTTATCGAGAATTTGATTCATCCTATTTCTTTATCCAAAGAAAAGACATTCCTTACTTACATTGGAGATTCAACCGGTTTTCGCATAAAGGGGATTTTGGGAAAATTCTATTGGTAGGTGGAAGTCCTGGAAAAATGGGTGCAGTGGTAATGGCTTCTAAAAGTGCCCTCCGTACAGGGGCAGGATTGGTAAGTGTGCATATAGAAGAATCTGAAAGATTGATCATTCAGACGGCAGTTCCGGAGGCAATGGCTACTTGGGGATTAATTCCCAATCCGGAATTTTACGATGCTATTGGAATAGGTCCTGGATGGGGAATGGAGCAACGCAAAATATTATTAGAGACTCTGTTTACGAATTTTCAAAAGCCGATAGTATTAGACGCAGATGCCTTGAATGTATTGGCCAGAAATCCAGAATTATTGGAAAAGATCCCGGCTAATTCAATTTTGACACCACATATCGGTGAGTTTGAACGCTTGGTAGCTAAGACCAAAAATCACCTCGAGCGAATGGCTCAAGCAAGAATTTTTGCACAGAAATACCAACTTATTCTGATTCTTAAAGGAGCGAATACTCTTATTTCTTTGCCCGATGGAAGGCAACTCTTTAATAGTTCAGGTTCTCCATACATGGCAACAGGAGGAGCAGGAGATGCTTTGACCGGAATGGTAACAGCCTATTTAGGAATGGGATATTCACCGGAAAATGCAGCTATCTGTGGTGTGTTTCATCATGGTTTGGCTGGTGAATTGGCGGGTTCAATAAATAGAAGGGGAACTATTGCGTCAGATATCATTGAAATGATTCCGGACACCTATCGTGTATTGGGGATTGATTAAATAAGAAGGTTTTATTCTAAGTATTATTGATTGAACAATAAAAAAACTATCCTAATGGAAACTGGGTTTTGGGCTAAAGTATTTTTATGAACAAGGAAAAATTACTGCTTTGGACATTAGCGGCTATCAATTTCATTCACATTGTGGATTTTATGATTTTGATGCCCCTTGGTCCACAGTTAATGCGGCTTTTTGAAATCTCACCCAGTGAATTTGGTCTATTGGTTTCTTCGTACACCTTTAGTGCCGGAGTTTCGAGCTTCTTTGGTGCCTTCTTTTTGGACCGATTTGACCGAAAGCAAATTTTACTCTGGGTTTATGTGGGATTTACCATTGCTACTCTGGGCTGTGCCCTTTCGCCAAGTTACATTATCCTTTTAATGGCAAGAATATTATCGGGTTTGTTTGGAGGATTAACTTCCGCACTGATTTTAGCCATTATTGGAGATGTTATTCCGGATGTCAGGAGAGGAAGGGCAATGGGTTTGGTGATGGCTGCTTTTTCGGTTGCTTCCGTATTGGGAGTCCCTTTAGGGCTTTTCTTGGCAGGATTGTCGGATTGGCATACGCCTTTCTTTATTTTAACTGCACTTTCCTTTATCAGTTTGGGAATGATAATCAAGTTTATCCCTAGTATTTCAGGCCATTTAGAACAAGAGATTCAACGACCCCATCCCATGGTCGTTGTGCGTAGAGTGACCAGTAATGCTAATCAAATGCGAGCCATCACCCTTTCGGTAATGATGATGTTTGGGCAATTTATGATTATCCCTTTTTTAAGTCCATATACCGTAGCAAATGTGGGGTTTACTGAATTACAACTTACCTACATTTACATGGCAGGAGGTGCTTTCACCATCTTTACATCTCCTTGGGTAGGAAAGATTTCTGATAAATACGGCAAACTTCGAATTTTTACCATTTTCATGAGTTTGAACGTAATACCCATTGCAATCATCACCCATTTGGGAGTCACACCGATTCCTTTTGTTTTGATGGTTTCCACCATGTTTTTTGTCACTTCCAATGGTCGTTATGTGCCTGCTGCAGCTATCATTACAGGTACCGCAAAACCTGAAAACAGAGGAAGTTTTCTTAGTTTTAATTCTGCCATTCAGCAATTAGCTACAGGACTTGCTTCTTTGATTGCAGGGATGATTATAGGAGAAAATGCTGCAGGCCAATTAACCAATTACAATATTGTAGGCTATTTGGCTATTGCTTTTAGTTTGCTATGTATTCCTTTGGCTAGGAGAGTTAAGGTTGTAAGTTGATCTATCTTTTTTTGAAAAAGAGAAATTTAATCCTAATTATACCTCATTAGTATTCAAATATGGAGGTCCAAAGAGAACGATGTCCCGCTTGTGATACTCTGCTTCAAGGATTGTATTGCCATGAATGCGGAGAGAAAAGAATAAGTCCTCAGGATAAAAAACTGAGTCATTTTTTTGAAGAATTGATAGCTTCTGTTCTTGTAGCAGATGGGAAGTTCTTTAGAACAATCAAACTGCTTATTTCTAGGCCGGGAGAATTGACAAATTCCTTTATTAAGGGGATTAGGAAAAAATATCTTTCCCCTTTTCAAATGTTCTTTTTTGCCAACTTGATCTATTTCATTTTTCCGGTTATTTCAACATTTAATACCTCTCTGTATATTCAAATGAATGGTTTACCCTATAGTGATTTTGTGCGGCCATTGGTGGAACAAAAAATTCAGGACGAAGGGTTGAATATGGGCGAATTCACAGAAGTTTTCGAAAAGAAATCCGAGTCTATTGCCAAGTTGATACTTATTGTTTTAGTCGTAATGCAAGGATTTGTATTAATGGTATTGTATTGGAAACGAAGGGATTTGTACTTTTTGGATTTCCTTGCCGAGGCA
Organism: Cyclobacteriaceae bacterium; assembly: GCA_013373335.1. GTDB lineage: Bacteria > Bacteroidota > Bacteroidia > Cytophagales > Cyclobacteriaceae > Algoriphagus. Next base: position 3,171 of record JABXHZ010000026.1, read on the forward strand.
GCCTACTTCTACAGTTTTTATATTTTGATTTTTCTAGTTGCGATTCCAGGTGTTTTGATTTTACTTCAGAATCAACTGGATTTACAATTTGGTTGGTTTTTTAATGAGGTTTCCCTCAGTATTTTCTTTTTCCTTGCAATCTGGATTTATGGATTTTTCCAAATGAAAAGAGCATTTGAAATTTCAAAAAGTGAAGCACTCTGGAAAAGTTTGGTTTTGGGGTTATGGGTGATTCCCGGTTTTATTATTTATCGCTTTATTCTGTTTTGGTTTTCCTTTTGGATGAGTACCTAAAAAAAGACCTACCCGAAGGCAGGTCTTAAATTTTATAAACCAGATACAATTGCTTCAGGATGGATTTTTTTGACCAATCCTTGAAGAACTTTTCCAGGGCCGCACTCGACAAATTCAGTAACACCATCCTTAACCATGTTTTTCACTGATTGAGTCCATTTTACCGGAGCAGTAAGCTGGGCAATCAAATTGGCTTTGATCTCATTCACATCCGTAACAGCTGTGGTGCTTACATTTTGGTAGATTGGACAAGTGCCAGGATTAAAGGAGGTGTTTTCGATTGCCTTCTGAAGTTTTTCTCTCGCAGGTTCCATCAAAGGAGAGTGGAAAGCGCCTCCAACAGGTAGCGGAAGGGCTCGTTTTGCACCTGCTTCTTTCATTTTTTCGCAGGCTATCTCTATTCCTCTGTTCGAACCAGAGATAACCAACTGACCTGGACAATTATAATTAGCAGGAACTACAATTTCATCTTTTATACTGGCGCAGATTTCTTCAACTTTTTCGTCATCCAAACCCAAAATAGCCGCCATTGCAGATGGATTGATCTCACAAGCTTCTTGCATAGCCATTGCTCGTTGGTAAACGAGTTTCAACCCGTCTTCAAATGCCAAAACGCCATTGGCTACCAAAGCGGAAAATTCACCTAAGGAATGACCTGCAACCATATCCGGGTTGAAATCAGGAGTGGTTTTAGCCAAAATCACGGAATGAAGAAAAATAGCTGGCTGGGTTACTTGTGTTTGTTTCAGTTCTTCGGCAGTTCCATCAAACATCACATCAGTGATTCGAAATCCTAGAATATCGTTGGCTTGTTCGAATAGTTCTTTTGCCTTCGGATTATTTTCATACAAGTCTTTACCCATTCCTGGGAATTGGGCTCCCTGCCCTGGAAAAACAAATGCTTTCATGTTAAATTATTTTTGGGAAACAGCATGGAATCTAGTATTTGCTTGCAAACAAATTATAAATAGAAAATGCCTTTCAAGCCTGATTACATGTGTTTTATTTTGATTGGCACAAATATAGGGCTTTTCCTTGGGGAGGATAAAATGTCTAGCTGAGAAGCCGTTTAAAAACTTCTTCATGGTTTTCGGATATCCATCGAATAAAGGCAAGCACAGCTGGTGAGTGCTTTTTTTGGCGAAGCCACACTAGTTTCCAATCAGCTTCAAGCGGAAGGCCTTCCACTTCAAGAATTTTAATTCTGCCCTCAGGGATTTCTTTTCGCATGGAATATTGGGATAAGATCGTTGCTCCTAATCCGGCCATGACAGCTTGTTTTACTGCTTCATTGGTGGCAAGCTCCATTTTGCTTTGAATGGTGATATCCCGATTCTCAAAAAATTTCTCCATCATGACGCGGGTACCAGAACCTTTTTCTCTCAAAATGAAGGGGATTTTTTGCCATTCATTCTCCTTGATCAGTTGCTGATATTTTTCGGCGTGTTCGGGAGAGGCTACCAAATACAATTTATTATCAGCCAATGTCAAGGTTTCCAAATCCATATCCTCAGGAGAAACGGACACCAATGCTAAGTCGGTACTGTTTTCTTCCAGATGAGCCAAAACTTTGTACCGGTTTGAAACTTCAAGGCTAATTTCTACATGTGGGTGAAGCTTCATAAACTCTGCCATTAAATAGGGGATGATGTATTTTCCTGTCGATACGGAAGATATTCGGATTTTCCCTGCTAATAGCCCTTTTATCTCAAGCATTCGCTGTTCGATCTGGCCCAGTTCTTCAAAAATCCTACCCGTCATTTCTACCAATTCATAGCCGAATTCCGTTATGTGTACCTTTTTTCCGATCATTTCTGTCAAGGGTACATCAAATTGATCCTGAAGATTCTTAAGTTGCATAGAAACAGCTGGCTGGGTCATGTCCAATGACTTAGCTGCCTTGGTGATGCTTTCGTATTTGGCTACTGCATGTAGCGCCCGAAGTTGGTTAAAGGAAATATTCATAACTAAATCTGATACAAAAGTATTATACTATCAAAAAAACTTATGTTTTTATTTTATTTAAGTTTTTTCTAACAAATCTTTGTGCCATGAATTTTGAAATTCTGATAAATAACCTGACCAATCCCAGTTTGCTCTTTTTTGTGCTGGGAATTTTGGCGGTTAAGTTTAAGAGTGACTTAGAAATTCCTCCCACTTCGGCAAAATTTATTGCACTGTATTTGATGCTTTCTATTGGGTTTAAAGGGGGTCAGGAACTTTCTCACAGTCAATTTGAAATGTATATCGTCTGGGCATTGGTGTTTGGATTGGTCCTCTCCGCAGCAGTCCCCTTTTATACATTTTTTATTTTGAGACCTCGTTTGGGGACTCCCAATGCAGCCGCTATCTCTTCCGCTTATGGTTCCATCTCCGCCGTAACATTTGTAGCTGCAGCCTCATTTTTAGATGTTCAAGGTGTTACGTTCGGTGGTCACATGGTCGCTGTAATGGCCTTGATGGAGGCTCCAGCGATTATTTCAGGAGTGATTTTACTTCGAAAATATTCCGATAATAAAACCCCGGGTGGAATCCGAGGAATTGTAAAACATGCCTTCACAAATGGATCGGTTTTATTGATTTTGGGAAGTTTGGTTATTGGACTGATTGCCGATGAGAAACAAGCCGAAGGTATCAAGCCTTTTGTTACGGATATTTTCAAAGGATTTTTGGCGGTTTTCCTTTTGGATATGGGGATTAGCAGTGGAAGGAAATTAAAAGCTTTTTTCAAAAATGGTTATTTCTCCACCGTGTTTGCGATTTTGGTTCCTTTAGTAAATGGAAGCATAGTTTCTCTACTAAGTTATTGGATCGTTCCTGAAGTGGGGGATCGATTTATTTTCGCAATTCTTGCTGCTAGTGCATCCTATATTGCCGTACCAGCTGCAATGAAGTTGGCTAATCCCGAAGCGGATGAGGGTCTTTACATTCCCATGGCCCTAGCAATCACCTTCCCGTTCAACATCACTTTAGGAATGCCTATTTATTGGATGATCATTCAGGCTTTTTGAGGGAAATTTTTTGGAGAAAGGAATTTGGCTTCTTCCTCAGGACTTGGAATCCGGCATGTGTTTTTCTTTCCAAACCATCGGTATCGATTCTTGCCTATCCAGTCATAAATGGGATCTCTCAACCAGCTTGGCAAAATAATAAAGCCATAAAATAAAGGCCAGAGCCCGCTTAGATGCTTGGAGATTTTCAAGGCTGCCGTGCTTCTATAAAAAATCTCACCTTTCTCCAGTAAAACGAGGGAGTCCAAATAATCCGGCTTAACGGAATAATCTTCTAGGATTTTTTTTGAAAAAGCATCTTGCAAAGCCCCAACTAAAAACCTGCCTTTTTTATCACGTTGAATTATAAAATCGATGGAGCTATTGCAAAGATTGCATACTCCATCGAAGAAAATTATGGATTTGGATTCATTCATCGAAGAATCTGAATGGTTCCCTTCAGTTCTTGTTCTTTTTGGCTTGGATCCAATACATCAAAGGTGACCTTCCCGGAATAAAAGTAGGTTCCGGCAGGAAGATCATTTCCGTTTTGATCTTTCCCGTCCCAACGAATGAAAACATCATTCTCAGAGGATTCCAAGCTATTATACCTGAAGACTTCTGCTCCCCATCGGTTGACAATAAATATTTCTACTCCAAGAACGAACCGAGGGCATTGAGAAAAAGGATTATCAAAAGCGATAAAGGTATCATTCAATCCATCTCCATTCGGAGTGAAGGCATTCGGCAATTCGTAGTATGGGCAATTATCAACACAAACTACGTTACTTGGTTCGCTCTCATTACCCGAACGGTCGATAGCGGTTATGTAGTAGCAACCTCGGAAAGTAGTTAGATTAGAGATTCGGGTTGAAAGCTCCAAGGAACTGAGTTCGGCTATTAGTTCAAATTGTCCTTCTTCTCCATCGGAAGTGTAGTATAATCGATATCCTGAAAGCTCGTCGTCGCAATCTCCTGAAAAATCAGGTTCCCAACTCAAATCATGGAAGAAGGTGTTGGTATTGCAGGGTTGCTCTGCCAAATATTCAGAGCAAACTGGCCCTTCAAAAGTGAGTACTGGAGGACAAGGAAGTCTATTGTCGTCAGGTTTTGCACAAACGATTTGGGATTTGTTCTCTAGAGGATATTCCAATCCTGCCACATTGTAAGCACCTTTTGTAACAACGTAATAGCAGTATTCAATTTCTCTTTCAAGTGGAACTCCATTGAAACTTCCATCATCTAAGAATGTAAAGCCATCCCGTGTGACATCCACTTCAGCAATTAATTCAAAAGTGTCTGCGTCCTGAGCATTTGCATCTGTTCTGTTTCGATAGACCTCGTGTCTATACTCGCCAATTGAATTGTTCCAAGGAACTTCAAAAGCCCAGTTCAATTCAATGGCTTGATTAATGATAGTTGGCTCAAGTCTGACAGTAGAAGCGGTCGATGAGGTGTCTATTTTGGTACCATTATCAAGAAGAACCACCTTGTAATTATAGACCAGGTCTTCTGTATTCAAACCTGTATCTGTGAATAGCGTGTCGCTAGTTATTCCCAAACTGACTCGATTGGTAGATCCTGAGAATCCATCCTGCCGAACGAGTTCATAGCTATAAGGCCCTGGGAATTGAATAGGATCTATGTCATATGGAGGAGTCCATTTTACAAATATTTCTCCATCCTGTTCATCAGTGGCCTCAATGCTGACATTCGTGATGATCGGAACATCCACGTCGATGGTAATACAGATTTCCTCTGAAACAATGCTTTCTCCCAATCTTGGTTCTGGGAATCCGGCAACCAATCTATAGCAATAGGTATTTCCAGGAGCAAGTCCTTCGCCTCCATTCAAATCGGTAAAGCTGAAGGTTTCCATATCCGTGATTCCAATCAACTCATAACCTGCCCGAATTCCTGTTTCACAGCTGTCAGGAACATAAGGATCTGAATTAATTCTTCTCCAGATTTGCATCTCAGAGGCAGAATTTCCACAGACATATGGATCCCAATTCAGCTCAACGGTTCTTCCTGTTTGCTGCTCGAGATCATCCCAAACAGGTGGAGGGCCAATGACTTTTATTCGCCACGTTCGGATATCTACCAAAGATGGGCCTGATTGCGGTTGGTCTGTGATTCGTACCCGTACATCATATTCTCTGGCCCGCACATGGTTGCAGACTGTTTGCCAAGTGAAATCTACAATACCAGGAGAATCTTGGAAAGTTGGTTCTGGGCTATAAGATGCTGGAGAAGTGGTGATTTCCATTGGTTCACCGAAAACTTCGATTTTTATAGGATCGCCATCAGGATCTTGGCCTTGGATGATTTCTTCGATTAGTGTTCCTGCTTCCACACAGAGGTCGGGAGGAAGAATTAATTCTGGTCTCCGGTTATTGGAGTTTTCGATGATGATCTGCATATCGCGAACTACATAACCGATTTGTGTCCAAACTCCATCGAGTTTTCGATATTCTTTAATTCGGAAGGCTACGTTAAACTGTCCGGCTGTGCCCGGGGCATCCCATATTAAATCTCCAAAAATCTCATCGATTGAAAACAAAGCTGGACTCGCCCCAGATTCCTGATTGGTTGAAAATTCTGCCACATTTGGATCCCGGTAATTATTAACTGGACGCTGAAAAGCTTGCTTTGGAATATCCAATTCATAAGCCAAGCTATCCCCATCCGGATCGTAAGCTCCAGGATTATGGATAAATCGAACATTGACTGCACCGTTATCTACTGGTGGAATAGTGAGTACTGGAGAATTATTTACACCGATAAAGGGATCAATCGTGATTTGAGTCTCAACATAGAAAGGTGTGTCCACCGAGTTGTCCATGTTAAGCGTTAGATCATTTCTGTTGAATTCCTGAAAACGAATCGTGTATGTCCCGGGTCCCTGAAAGGTATGGGTGATTACAAAAGTGTTTTTTTCGACTTGGGGTGCTACCAGTTCAACCAAGGAAAAATCACTCTCGGTATTTAATTGCTCTTCTCGGCCATCTCCGAAATTGATTACTCCAGGACCGAAAACCACATTAGAACGGGTATCTGTGTATCCTACTACTGTGATTCGATAGGTAAGTGTTTGTACCGAGATCCGTTCAGCAATGATTTCACCTGCTCGAATGTGCGTTGCCCAGGCGTCGCTGATTGCAATCAGTAAGAAGAAAAAAAATGCTAAGTAATATTTCAGCTTCATAATTTTTCAGTTTCCCATTGGTATCAAAACTCTCTCTTGGTACGAAAGGTTGGAGTTTGATAAAAGATAGGTTTTTTTAGCTCTATACGAAATAAATGGAAGTAAGTAGAAATTCTGCTTAAAATCAAACAATAAAATTGAACAGGAGGTTGAAACCACGACAATTTAGCTTAAAACGAGTAGAATTTTAAAAAATTATTTAGAACGTTTTAAAATAGCTAAGGGCTTTATGAATGGATTGTTTACTAGCTGTCGGAGGCGTAAATTTGGTCCCGGTATAGAAATGAGACATTCGTTTTAACAAAAGAAAAATTCTATGAGCTGGGTTACAAAAACCTTAAGTAGCACCTTGGGAAGAAAGCTGATCATGGCTTTGACAGGTCTCTTCCTCATCCTGTTCTTAACAGGTCATGTTTCTGGTAACATGTTGTTGTTTAAAGGAGATGGTGGAGAGGCATTTAACAAATATGCCCAATTTATGACCACCAATCCGGCGGTGAAAGTGTTGTCCTATTTGACATACTTCTCTGTCATCGCCCACGTGATTTATTCTATTCTCTTGACAAGCAAAAACAAAACTGCCAGACCAGTGGATTATGCCGAATCAAAGGCAGCCACCAATTCTACTTGGTCTTCTAGAAATATGGGAGTGTTGGGTACAATTATTCTCATCTTCTTAGTAGTCCATATGCAGGGTTTTTGGGCTAAAATGCACTGGGGAGAAATGCCAATGGTTACCTATGAAGGAGAGACTTACAAGGACCTCTATCAAATTGTCCAATTTGCATTCCAAAATGAAATTTTGGTAGCTGGGTATGTGATTGCTATGGGCTTTCTGAGTTTTCACTTGTCTC
>JABXHZ010000429.1 GCA_013373335.1 Cyclobacteriaceae bacterium
CTCCCATCAATTTTATACACAGGTAGCTGGCTATGAAACTGAGATGAGGAAAGAGGGAGCTATCGATTATACGGTTTTCAAAAAAGGTGACCTCAACTGTGCCGGTATGCTGGCTAATCCTGCTGAAAATGTTCGATCGCATTGGTTGCCTTATATCCGAGTTGCCGATATACAACAAAGTCTAGCCAAAGCAAAGGAAAATGGAGCTACCGTTTTATTGGAACCAAATGCGACAATTCGAAACGGTTCCGTAGCCATTATCCTTGACCCAACCGGTGCCCCTCTAGCCCTTCAAGTGTACAACCCCTAATTTTTACCATTATGAAAAAGAAACTAATCACATTATTATTCATTATAGGAATCTCAATGTTTTTACCAGCCTGCTCCAATATGCACATGACTGGGGGTGTTGGACTAAATTTTAGCGGAGGCCCCTATGGGATGCGTGTTACGCCTTCCGTCAATGTGGGGATGTATGGAGGTGGATATCTATGGTGAACAAGGATAAAAGACATTCTAAGAAGATTCCTTAAAGAAATCCCTTCACGATAAGAACTGTTTAGAGTTTGGACCAAAAATGTACTATAACTCAGCTGAAAGCAAGGAATAAAAACAAATGGGGGAATTTGAATTACTGATTGACTTTCATAAAAATACCGAAAGACAAGGTCCAGGAAGTGAAGATGATACTCTGAAAGCGCTAAACTTTATCGAATTTGATGAAGGCGCCAAGCTTAACATCGCAGATATAGGTTGTGGTACAGGGGCCCAAACTTTGACACTTGCCAAATATCTTGACTCAAGAATAACAGCTGTTGATTTGTTCCCCGAATTTTTAGATATACTCAACCTCAATGCTAAAAAGTATGGCTTGAAAGATAAGATTACCACTTTAGAAAAGTCAATGGATGATTTACCATTCTCCAAGGATCAATTTGATATCATTTGGTCAGAAGGAGCTATTTATATAATGGGATTTGAAGAGGGGGTGAAAAAATGGAAAGAGTATCTCAAAATAGGTGGCTATCTTGCTTTAAGTGAGATTACCTGGACTACGAATTCCAGACCTGCGGAAATTGAAGATCACTGGAAAAAAGAATATCCAGAAATAGACACCGCTTCCGGCAAAATCCGGGTTTTAGAAGAAAATGGATTTTCACCTGTTGGATATTTCTATTTGCCCGAAAGTAGCTGGGAAAAGAATTACTACAAACCCATCGAAAATCAATTTGAAGATTTCTTAACCAAACACAAAAATTCAAAATTGGCACAAGAAATTATCGAAGCTGAAAAAGAAGAAATCAGCATGTATCGGAGGTTTAAGGACTATTACAGCTATGGGTTTTATATCGCGAGAAAGGTGAAGTAGATATCTGCCAAAAAGGGAAGCAGGAGTAAATCCATATTTAATATTTTTTCTTATCCCTATTTTCCCCTAAAAAAAGTTTATCCCTTTACCCTTTTCCTTACATCTTTTTCCAATCTATATCGGAAAACCTACTTCTCATTTTCATCATTATACATACACTTAGTAAGGCGTAAATAAAGCTGATTTTGAAAAAATTGGGCTTACAATACTCAATCATGCCCTTTCCTACCCCCTTTATTCAGAAAATACGTCAAACGCCTTATTTCACGAATTACTTTATGGCAATAGATTTACAAATAACAAAAACTAAATTTTACTTAAAAAATGAAAAATCTATTAACCCTAATCACACTATTGGTCATGAGCTTCTCCCTTCAAGCTCAAGACAACGCAACCGCTAGGGGAGGAATTTCTTTTGCGAGTTTTAATGACTTCAATCCTAAAAAAGATTTCCAATTAGCTTATGATAAACCGATTAAAAATTCAACCAAGGCTGGCTTGGTTAAGGGATCTATTCATTTCAAGGATATCACTAGTGGCGCTGTTTTTCTAGGTAAAGGTCAGCAAAGAGAAACAGTGACCGCCTGGGCAGTTCTTGAAGGAATCAGCGATCAAACCCTTCAGGAAATCGCTGATGAATTTGCAGCTAGTTTCCAAAATAAACTTGCCTCAATTAGTGGTTTGGAACTAACGGAAAGCTCTGCTTTTAAATCAACCTCTTCCTATGCCAAAAACTCGGAAAAAACCAATCCAACAGAAGACAATGGTAAACTGATCGGTCAAGTGAAAGTAAAAACTGCCGGAGGGATGGCATACAATCGTTTTGATTTTGTTTTTACTCCGGGTCCATACAGTAAAATCGCTAAAGAAAGTGGTAGCGACGTGTACTCTTACGACATTATTGTGGATTTTGCACGGTTCGATATTGACGCAACAAGATGGAAATCTGACGGCTACGGCCCTGGGTATGATTTTATCAATACAAAGACAAGTTCTAATGTAATGCCTCAGATTTCAATTAAACAATCTAATTCTGCAGATAGAACCAAGCTGGTGAACACCAATTTCACACTCATCAATGAGAAAAAGCAAATGGCAAACATCCTTCTATCAAAGAATCTCTATTATAACGAAAACTACGCGACAGAGGTAGATGCATATAATGGAGCATTTCCGGAGGAGATTAACAAAGGCATTTCCCTCAATACAAGAAATACTGGAACCTTTGTCATCAAAGCTGATGAAGCCAAGTACAAGGAGGTAGTATTGAAGGCACTCAATGCCTACGCTGATTTAATCATAGATCAGATCAAATCAGTCAGATAAAATTCTCAAGTTTTTCCCCTAGCCCCGCATTTATATGTTGGGGCTTTTTTATGCCCTGATTTATTTCTATTGAAATCAGACCGGCGATTTGTATTGAATGTTGTTGTTGTTGAAAAAAGCAAAAACTTATACCAACATCTGCTTTATCAAATGCTGAAATCCTACTTAAGAATTGAGATTTTACAACTAAATAAATCACGGTAGGCGGACAAGAAAACGGTTATAAAATCCCCCACTTTCAATAGGGATGTCTGCTTACATTTCCATTCTCATCTAAAACAAAAATTCCCCAAACTGATTATATTCGAGGCAAGTTAGTTGAGTATGGAACAGTTTATCTTGTATTTTGAAGAGTTACCCACTCTCTACAAGTTGGGATGGGTCATCGCCTGTCTGGCTTTGGTTTGGACATTAGAACTCGTCATTCCACTCGTACAGCATCAGTACAATAAAATTAAGCATGACGGGATCAACCTGGTTTTTCTTAGTATGTCCATGGTGATTAATGTTTTGGTGGGAGTAGCTACCGTGGGTGTTTTCCTTTGGATCAGCACTTCCAAGGTGGGATTGCTTCAATGGGTGGACCTCCCCTTCTGGGCAGAACTATTGATTGCCGTTATGGCACTGGATTTTATTGCTCAGTACGTTGCGCATTACCTTTTGCATCGTGTACGATGGATGTGGAAGTTCCACCTGGTACATCATAGTGACACAAAGGTGGATGCGACCACAGGTACTCGCCATCATCCAGGGGACTATTTTATTCGAGAACTATTTTCAATTGCAACTGTAATAATTTTCGGGATTCCGGTAGCATTTTATGTTTTCTACAGAATCTGTACGGTATTCTTCACCTATGTTACTCATGCAAATATTGAATTGCCACGATGGATTGATAAGCCACTGAGTTACGTCTTTATCACGCCAAATGTCCACAAGTTCCACCATCATTATGAGCGTCCTTGGACAGACACGAATTTTGGAAATATTTTCTCCATTTGGGATAGAACCTTCGGCACCTTTGTCTATGACGATCCTAAGAAAATCCAATATGGAGTGGATGTTACAGACCCATCCAAAGACGAGGATTTAAAGTATCAGCTTGGGCTACCTTTAAATAAAAACATTAAAACAGATTAATCTTAACACAAAGCCAACTCTTCGGGAAACAAAATTCCGGGGAGTTTTTTTTCAATGACCAAAAAAGGTTTTTATAGCTTTTACCACCTCTATAACTTCCTCCTCGCTTAACCAAGGATTTAGCGGCAAAGAAAGCCCTTCATTTGAAAGTGCCCGAGCATTTGAAAAATCCCCGTCTATTTGATAGGGTTTCATATCCGGAATGATTTGAGGATAATGAATAGCTGTTCCTATTCCCTTTTCAGCCAAAAATTTGCGAAGCTCATCTCTTCTTAAAATTTTGACCACAAAAAGGTGAGCGTTATGGGAAGGCTCCAAAATACCTTGTGGCAATTTCAATTCATTAATAGCAAAAAGTTCATTCAGATAAATGGTAGCCAAGGATTTTCGTCTAGCCTGTTGCATTTCAAAATCTTCCAAAAAAACATTCAAAAAAGCAGCCTGAAGGGAATCTATCCGACTATTTCTTCCCACCATCACATGCTTATCCCTTATGGGTTGACCATGATTGGAAAGCAAACGGATTTTTTCCGCATAATTTCTATCCTGGGTCAAACACATACCCGCTTCCCCCAATGCTCCAAGATTTTTAGTTGGATAAAAACTTAGACAACCTATTGCTCCCCATGTTCCGGCCGCTTTCCCATTTTGAAAAGAACCAAAAGCTTGCGCTGAATCTTCAATTACTGAAATGACTTTCGATTGAGCTGCTTCCGTCAACATAGCCATGTCGACCATTCTTCCAAAAAGGTGAACAGGTATGACTGCTTTGGTTTTTGAAGTCACCACCTC
>JABXHZ010000104.1 GCA_013373335.1 Cyclobacteriaceae bacterium
AAGTAGAACAATCTAGCTCTACGTACTTTACCTTGTCTCAATAATTCGATCTTTTCGATAGCTGGAGAAAGGATAGGGAAGATACGCTCTACACCGATTCCATTGGAAATTTTACGAACCGTAAAGGTCTCACCATTGGAATTAGGGTTTTTACGCTGAATCACAGTTCCTTGAAACTGCTGTACCCGCTCCTTGTTACCTTCCTTGATTCGTACGTGGACGTTGATGGTATCACCGGCTTTGAAAGAAGGGAATTTAGCTCTTGCTTCGTTGTATTCCGCTTCTACAATTTTCATTAGTTCGCTCATAGCTTCTATATTTTATGCTTTCGCTGTTTGGCCAACACGTGGCTTGTTCAATTACTTTTTTCTCTTTTTTAAATCGCTTTCACCCAAACCTGACTTAGCCCACAAATCGGGCCTTCGTTCACGGGTCCGGCGAACCGAGGCTTCAAATCTCCATTCATTGATCTTTGCTTCATGACCTGAGAGCAATACCTCCGGCACCTTCATTCCCTGCCATTCAGCAGGACGGGTATACACAGGTGGAGCCAACAGGTGATCCTGAAAGGAATCTGTCAAAGCTGAGGTTTCATCATTAAGTACTCCAGGAATCAATCGAATCACTGCGTCAGCGACAACCGCTGCAGCCAATTCTCCTCCCGACAATACAAAATCACCAATGCTGATTTCCTTGGTAATGAACCGCTCCCGAATCCGCTCATCTACCCCTTTGTAATGTCCACAAAGGATCAATAGATTTTGCTGGAGTGAAAGTGAATTAGCCATAGGTTGATCGAAGGTCTCTCCATCAGGGGTCATGTAAATTATTTCATCATAATCCCGCTGACTTTGAAGGCTTTCGATGCATGCAGCAATGGGCTCGACCATCATCACCATACCTGCCCCTCCTCCAAAAGCATAGTCATCTACTTGCTTTTGTTTTCCGGAGGCATAGTCACGCAGATTGTGAACCTTTACCGAGGCTAGCCCTTTTTCTTCCGCCCTTTTTAAGATGGAATGCGAAAAAGGTCCTTCCAATAGTCCAGGTACCACACTGATGATGTCGATATGCATGTCTCAGTCTTCCAGATAAATGTCAAGCAATCCTTCTGGCAATCGGCAGTAAACTTTTTTTGCTGCCTTGTCCACCTTCACAATGATCTCATCCTGAATTGGAATGAGAATTTCTTTGTTTTGGTGACTCACCCCCAGAAGGTCTTGGGTTTCCAAGTCGTAAATGGTTTCAACAGGTCCTAAGACTCCGTTTTTCTCATCTTCTACTTCAAACCCGATCAATTCGTGGTAGTAGTATTGGTCTTCTCCAAGTTCCGGCAAAGCTGTCAGCGCGAGATAAACTCCAGACCCAACTAAGGGCTCTGCCTGTTCGATGGTATCAAAGTCCTCAAATTTGGCCAAGGCCTTATTTCCAGACTGAAGGACAAAATGTTCCAAAAAGAATGGAACCAAGCGTCCTTTTTGTTCTAGGAAGATGTGTTCCAGATCTTCATATTCTTCTGGATAATCCACATCGAGAACCACCATCACTTCACCACGAAGTCCATGAACTTTAGACACATAGCCTAATTGAAAGCATTGCTCCTTGTTCATGGGGAGATTTTTTATTAAGCTTCTGTAGCTTCTTCGCCTTCTGCGGAAGCTTCAGGAGCAACATCTTCAGCGGCTTCTTCAGCAGGAGCTTCGGCTGCAGCAGCAGCTGCTTTTGCCTCTTCTTCTCTTGCTTTGATCGCGTCAAGACGAGCCTGATTCTTAGCGGCTTCAGCTTCAAGAGCTTTCTGACGAGCTTCTTCTTTCGCCTTACCGATAGAGTCTACCTTACTTTGGATCTTAGCTTCTTTCTCAGCTACCCAAGCTTCAAACTTAGCGTCCGCTTGTTCTTGCGTGATCGCACCTTTTACCACTCCGATTTGGAGGTGTTTCTTAAGCATTACCCCTCTGTAAGACAGCATAGCCTTTACCGTATCGGTAGGCTGGGCTCCGTTCAACAACCACTGTAGAGCGCGCTCATTGTTGATGTTGATCGATGCAGGGTTCGTGTTCGGATTGTAAGTTCCGATTTTCTCGATGAAGCGTCCATCCCGTGGAGCTCTCGCATCAGCGACAACCACGTCATAAATGGCCATTTTCTTTCTGCCTCGACGTGCTAATCTGATTTTTACTGACATAGTTTATTTTTGTTTGTTTAGCGGATGGAACCCGTCCATCCTAAATTTGGAGTGCAAAGATAGGGTAAATCTCTGAATCCCCATAAGTTGACTCGAGAATATTTATGGGTTTTTTGGCAATTCTAGTATCTTGCCAGTCCTTTTTAGCCCCGTACCTGCCTGCCGTTTGGAAGGTTTCAACTCGGATCGAGGCGAGAAGTAGAAAAAAGTATTTGAAATCTGGTATAGTAAAGGAATATTTGAAATCATTAAAATAAAACGGCCCCGTAGTTCAATGGATAGAATAGAAGTTTCCTAAACTTTAGATACAGGTTCGATTCCTGTCGGGGCTACTACCTCCTTTCCAATAAAGAATTGAGATTTTTTTAAAATTAATTTTCAGAACAATCTCAAGGAAAAAACTTCATGAAGAATGAAAAAGATTCTTTTACTCTATTACATTTCAATTTTACTTTCTAGTTGCACAGAAAAGCCGCAAGACAATCCTTCTTCCCATCAAAAACCACTTTCCTCTCTTTCTGAATATTTGCTTGAAAGTGGTTATGAAAAAATTCAGATGGAAAAGGAAAAATCCGGCCACCTACATCTCAAAGGAAAAATTAATGGGGTAGATGCAAACTTTATTTTAGATACCGGCGCAGGTTTAACGATCATCGAAACAAAACGGAAAAACAAATTCAAAATGGAATCAAAGGCCGCCGAAAGTACCGGAACAGGTGCCGGAGGAGCTAATCTTCGAATGGAAAATTCCGGAAAAAACACCATCGAAATCGGGACTATTAAGCTAGAAAATCATCCATTGACACTGATGAATCTTAATCATGTGAACAATGCTTTTATTAGTCTTGGGATAAAAGAAACAGATGGGATACTAGGAGCTGACATCTTATCAAATCAAGAAGCAATCATTGACTATAACAACCTCATTTTGTATCTGAAAAAACAAAAGAATCCGGCTGATCCCACCAGAGAAAAATAACCGCTTACTCTTGGCTTTTCTTTAGCACTTTTTTGAAATTGATATAAAGGCAGATAAAACCGTGTATTGGGATCTGATTACAGGAGCAAGTCCAGATCCTGCTAATAATTTCGGGGAATTGGGTGCAGAAGCTCTGATTCAAAAAGTTTCCAAGTAGCCATCTTAATTAGGTATGGATTTTTGAAAGGCTTTTAGGTTATACTTAAAAGACCTGCAAGGAATTCCCGGATGGAATATGATGAACAGGCAACCCCGGAAATTGGCCCTCTAGCCAAGTCTTCAAAAACTCAGACCCTCCCTCTTCACTGGCTGAATGCCCGATTACAATCATGCTCAGCTTTTTACCAGATGCGTTGGCAGCTCGGACATACTCGGGAGTTTCCCATTCATTCGATTCACCACAAATCAGTACATCGGGATCAAATTTCATAATTCCTTCTATCTGGGCTCTTCCTCCTGCTGCTCCGGGTATTAAAAGCACTTTTTCACAATTTTGGTCCAAATTACCTGCATAGCGCATCGCAGAAACTCCCAATTTAGCCTTCGCATGATCAATTAATGACCGTAGGCTGGTCGGGGGAATATTCAAAAGAGGACTACCGGGTTCATAATACGTTTCCCATCCCAACTCTTTCACCACTCCAATGCGTACTCCATCATCCACAAGCCGGTGGATGTAATCATGGTTTCTCCAAAGAGCAACCCTGTGTTTTTCCATCAAGTTATATTTGGTATGAAACACTTCATCCTCTTCCAACCAGTCCGTTTCATCCAGATGATTAAAAAAAGTTGGTTCATGTGGAATGATAAAATTTGCCCCTAGCTCGATGGTCCGCTCAATTACCTCCATGGTCGCAAACATGGTTGTCACCACACCCGTCACAACCTGATCTCGAGAACCCATTTTAAGGGTGTCCACCGTCTGGGAAAATGGAGCTACGGGCACCTGATTGATAAATGCATCCAT
>JABXHZ010000261.1 GCA_013373335.1 Cyclobacteriaceae bacterium
ATATGGATTCCGTTCTTCTCCATGAAGATGTATGGAGCCATACGGGGATCCCACTTTCTCGTCAAGTGTCCAAAGTGAACACCAGCATCCAATAAGTCTTTGTATTCGATTTTTGACATGAAATAAATTGGTTTCTAATATGAGGAAGAATGTTCCGATTAACGCTTGGAGAACTGGAATCTTCTTCGTGCTTTTCTTCTACCTGGCTTCTTACGCTCGACCATACGAGGGTCACGAGTCAAGAATCCTTCTTTTTTCAACGGACTTCTGTGCTCTTCATTTACTTCGCACAAAGCTCTGGCGATAGCCATTCTAGCAGCTTCTGCCTGTCCTTTGATACCACCGCCATCAACATTGATTTTAATGTCGAAGTTGCCGTCTTCACCTACCAAAGTCAAAGGTTGCTTAACCACGATTTGGTGTAGGTCAAATGGAAAATATTTCTCCAAAGACTGCTTGTTTACGGTGATTTCTCCTTTACCCGGCTGTAAATAGATTCGGGCTACTGAGGTTTTTCTTCTACCGATTGTATTGATTACATCCATGAGTTTTTACGATTAGAGCGTGATGTTTTTAGGTTGCTGCGCCTCGTGTGGGTGCTCAGCTCCTTCATACACGTACAAGTTTCCGTATAATTTTCTTCCGAGTCTGTTTTTAGGCAACATGCCTCTTACAGCTTTCTCAACCAAGATTGCAGAAGACTTTTGCTTCAGCAATTTAGGAGTAGAAATTCGCTGTCCTCCTGGATATCCGGTGTGGCGAACGTAAACTTTTTCGTCCCACTTTTTACCGGTCAATCGAACTTTGTCTGCGTTGATTACAATGACATTGTCACCGCAATCCACGTGAGGGGTGAAATTCGCTTTGTTTTTCCCCCTTAAGATTTTCGCTACCTCACTGGCCAATCGACCCAAAACTGCAGCCTGAGCGTCCACTACCACCCATTGCTTGTCTACAGTTGCGTCGTTAGCCGATACGGTCTTATAGCTTAAAGTATCCACTGTGTAACTGTTTAATTTTTAGCTTGTTAAATGTTTTCGACCCCCAAAAAGGGACACAAAGATAGAAGTATTTTATTTTCCATGCAAAATATTTCAAATGCTACCCCTTAATTTCCACAGGTTTAGCATCGAAATACCAAATTTTTCGGGTTGAAAATCAGGTGTTTTTCTCCAATTGATGGATCAAAACCTGAAAATCCTTTGGATAAGGAGCTTCTACGAAAATTTCTTTTCCATCCAGTCCCTCAAATCCAATCGAAAAAGCATGCAAGGAAACCCGCTGCATAATCGGCAGCTCTTCCGTGTCCTTCTTGAGATTGAAGCGGTGCTTCAGTGAAGAAAGGTACAAAGGATTTCCTCCGTACAGCTCATCCCCACAAATCGGGGATTTGAGGTAAGCCAAATGAATCCGGATTTGATGCAATCGACCTGTTATCGGCTTGCATTCGATCAGAGAATGGGCCCGATACGTCTTAAGTGTATTAAAAACGGTTTGGGCCGGCTTGCCTTCTTTACTGACTTTGGCGACTCCTTTGGCTGATGCGACGAGATTTCGGTCCACGAGTAATTCCTCATATTCCTTGATTCCCTCGACTACAGCATGGTAAATTTTACTGACTTTTCGGTTTTCAAACTGGATGGCCAAGTGCCTGTAGGCCTCTGGATTCTTGGCAATCACTAGACATCCGGAAGTCTCCTTGTCCAAACGATGACACAGCTGGGCATCTGCTGTGTAATCCTTGGCTAGGTCCAGGATATTCTGCGCCTCATGCCGATCGTCTAAGCTCGATAGGTAGGGCGGCTTGTTGATTACCAGGTAATCCGCGTTTTCAAACAGAATAAGTTTCTGAAAATCTACTTTCTTCATGGATTCTCCTGCCTCTTCAAAGAGGGTGCAAAGTTAGCGGTAAAATGACAGTTAAAAAATTAACTTACATTATTTCAGATTTCCTTCAGTTGGTTTCTGAGAATCCTCTGTTGCATTGGTTTTTCCCAAAGGCAATGAAAAACTAAAAATTGATCCTTTTCCCACCGTGGAACTAACGGAGATTTTACTTTTATGGCCTTCCAAGATATGCTTGACGATGGCGAGTCCGAGTCCTGTGCCTCCTTCTTTTTTATTTCGGCTTTTCTCAACTCGATAGAAACGCTCAAAAATACGCTTCAGATCCTCGGGGGGGATCCCCTGCCCATCGTCCTTGATATCGACTTGGATATGATTCTTTTGAGTCTTTAATAAAATCTTAACTTCTCCCGCATCGTGATTGTATTTGACCGCATTGAAAATCAGATTTTGGCAAACCCGGTAAATTTTCTGACGGTCTGCATGGGTAATGTAGGTTTTTTCAGGATCGAATTTGAAGTTGATTTTGACATTTCTTTTGGAGGCTTTGTGCTCTAATTCTTCGATTACCTCTTCGATTACTTCTTTTAGGTCAAAATCCTCAAATACAAACTTGATTACCCCGCTTTCCATTTGGTTGAGCGTCAAGAGGTCTTGAACCAAATTATCCAAGGAATCAAGGCTTTTGGCAGCTCGCTTCAAAAATTTCATCCGCACATGTTTGTCATCAATGGCTCCGTCTAAAAGTGTGTGGATGTATCCTTGTGTCGCGAAAATGGGTGTTTTTAATTCATGAGAGATGTCTGCAATGAACTCTCTTCTAAATTCTGCATTTTTCTGTAGTGCCTCAATTTCCTTTTGGCGAGCAAGTGCGTAGGAATTGATGACGGCATTGATTCTACGAAGTGGAGAAATGGAGGATTTTGTTTTCTTTTCCTGGATTTCGGAAAGGTCTTTCTTTTGGATTTTTTCCAACAGTTGATAAATATTCCCAATCTCCCGAAAAACCATAAACTCCAGGGTGATGGAGATCAATAGATAGGAGGATGAAAAAGCAACACCCGCTGCTACTAGAATTACAATTGCTTCTGCGTCATCCACCAAGGATAAAAAGGCGGCAACCAAGACTGAGATTGCCAAGGCTAATACAAAAGAAATTCCCCGGGAAGTGGTAAGCATGAATTATCCCAAATCGAACTTATATCCTACACCTTTTACTGTAGTGATGTAGTCATCTCCGATTTTTTCGCGGACTTTCCGGATGTGTACGTCTACTGTCCTTGCCAAGACAAAAACATCCGCTCCCCAAATATTCTGAAGAAGCTCATCTCTACTGTAGACGATATTAGGGTTTTTGGCAAGGAAATACAATAGTTCAAATTCTTTCTTGGGAAGGGTGATGGTTTTTCCGGCCTTTTCGATAGTGTAGCTTCCACGGTCGATCACCAAGTCGCGGATTTTAATTTGAGCCTGCTCTTGTTCCTTCTTTGCTTCTCTTCTGAATAGGGCCGCGATTCTACTCATCAAGGCTCTCGGTTTGATAGGCTTGGTGATGTAATCATCCGCTCCCACATCAAAAGCAGCTACTTCTGAATACTCTTCCATTCGAGCAGTTAAGAAAATAACAAAGGTGTTTTTGAGCTCTGGAATTTCCCGAATTTGACGGCAGGTTTCGACTCCGTCCTGATTGGGCATCATGATGTCTAGGAGAATGACATCGGGCAAAAACTTGGAGGCTTTCTTGACAGCTTTGATACCATCTTCTGCAGTTTCAACCTCATAGCCCTCTTTTTGGAGGTTGTATTTTAGAATCTCAACAATGTCTGGTTCATCATCAACTACCAGAACCTTGATTTTCTGCTTATCGCCCATTGGGTTTCGTGCTTATTGATTTGGTTAAAAATAAATAATATTTGAGGATAGGGCGCAATTTTTTTGGCTTTTCGAGTAATTACAACCTCAAAAATTGCTCTAAAAAGTTGTTGTTTGACGGAATTGTTAACACAAGGTTACTAGCATATGAAATCAATAGCGGAGTCCCCTCGCTGACTTTAATTCTAAATTCAGGGAACCTAAAAACAAATTCGCCTTGATTTTCACAGGAATCTTGTTTTGATCCTGAGTCACCCAAACGGTGACAGGAAATTCCCCTCGAAAGAGTTTGTTTTTGGGGATTTGGGGTGAAAAAATAAAAGTGTCTTTCTCTCCGATTTCTGTTTCAATACGCTCCTGACCCTCGTAGATTAAATTTATGTTATATATTTCTTTGTCAAAAAAACCGAGGATTTCAACCGTGTCTCCGACTTGTAAGTTGCTTAGGTCTAAGGTACGCAGATAATAAAATCCACTGACGATATCCTGGACTTTTCCGGGCAATCGATATTCTTTTTCCTCCTTCAAAAATTTATTTTCCTTATCAAAAAGCTGCATTCGGGCCTTTTCCTTTTGTTGATCGAAAAAGACCTTTTCATGCTTTCGGTATTTTCCCTCTTCAATATGACGGTAGGATACCGAAGGTAATCGTGATTCCATATCCCAAATCGTGCCCCAATTGTCATTAACCCGACCGAAAATTGTGGCAGCTCCTTTGGTTTTCCCAAATACATCGATTTTGAAATGGGGTTTTTCATTGATGGTTTCAGCTTTCTTGCCAATTTTCATAGTGGCGTCTGCCAGATTAAACCAACCATAGCTCACCTCAAATTCCAACTCCTCTCCATAAGTAAATGGATATTCATCCTGAGCCAGGCTTGGCAGGGAAAGAAGCAGGAGTAGAGCAAGGAAGTTGATTTTTATACTTTGTTTCATATTAATTGACAATACCTGACAAAAAGCTGGTATTTTTAACATGATTACGAAAAAGCATGCCGATTAGTGGCGAAAAATACGAATTTGCCTCTCGAAATCAAGATGGTTACTTCTTTTGACCATATCCTTTACAAGATTTAACTTTAACGTAAGAATTCTTTAAACATAGACTCATGAGTACGAATGCAGAAAAATTAAAAGCCCTCCAACTCACCATCGACAAGCTGGAGAAGGCTTATGGAAAAGGGACCGTTATGAAACTTAGCGATAATACGGTGCAGGATATTCCTGCCATCTCTACCGGATCGCTTGGTCTTGATATGGCCTTGGGAGTAGGAGGGATTCCTAGAGGAAGAGTCATTGAAATATACGGCCCAGAGTCATCCGGTAAGACAACTTTGACGATGCACTGCATCGCTGAGGCACAAAAGGCAGGAGGATTAGCCGCATTCATTGATGCGGAACATGCCTTTGATAAAGTCTATGCTGAGAAATTAGGGATTGATACTGAAAATCTCCTGATCTCCCAGCCCGACAATGGAGAACAGGCATTGGAAATTGCTGAACACCTGATTCGATCCGGAGCCATTGATATTATAGTTATTGACTCCGTAGCTGCCTTGGTCCCAAAAGGGGAATTGGAAGGTGAAATGGGTGAAAGCAAAATGGGGCTTCAGGCTCGATTAATGTCCCAAGCTTTGAGAAAATTAACCGGAGCAATCAATAAAACAGGATGTGCTTGTATTTTCATTAACCAGCTTCGGGAGAAAATCGGGGTGATGTTTGGGAATCCTGAGACTACCACGGGTGGTAATGCTTTGAAATTCTACGCTTCCGTTCGATTGGATATACGTCGAATCGGACAAATCAAGGAGAGTGCCGATAATGTGACTGGTAACCGTACCCGTGTAAAAGTGGTCAAAAATAAAGTAGCTCCTCCGTTTAAAGTGGTGGAATTTGACATTATGTATGGTCAGGGTATTTCCAAGGTCGGTGAAGTGATTGATTTGGGGGTTGAATTTGACATCATCAAAAAAGCTGGGTCCTGGTTCTCCTATAATGGGGAAAAATTGGGGCAAGGGCGTGACGCTGTGAAAAACTTGTTGCTTGATAATCCTGAATTGATGGAGGAACTGGAAACAAAAATCAAAGGGGCTGCGGGTCTTTTACCAGTTGATCCTACGGCTGAAATGGATGAATAATTTGAGTTTTGTTTGATTAAAAAAAGGAAAGCTGATCCAAATCGGCTTTCCTTTTTTATTTGTAGGCTTATCAGAGAGTTTAGGCTGTCCGAATAGCTTCTACCGGGTCCATTCTCGCTGCAAGTGTGGCAGGTATAATTCCCGAAACCACTCCAATGATGGAGGAGACGCCTAATCCTAGTATGATATTTCCGGGAGATAAAATTAAGTCTAGGCTTCCCAGCTGTACAAAACTTAGGAAGTAGACGAGAATAATTCCAGTACCACCTCCAATCAAACTCAAGCAAACTGCTTCAAACAAAAATTGAAATAGGATAAAGTAATTTTTTGCTCCTAGGGACTTTTGGATACCAATGATATTGGTTCGTTCCCGTACAGAGACAAACATAATATTGGCGATTCCGAAGCCGCCCACCAAAATGGAGAAACCGCCGATCACCCATCCAGCAGTGGATATCACGTCAAATACAGATCCAATGGCATTTTGAAGAAACTCTGTTTTATTCAGAGAGAATGAGTCATCTTCCGTAGGTTTAAGGGCCCGCTTGGCTCGAAGCAGACCAATCATTTCATTTTCAATTCCAACTAAGCCTACGTCTTCCTCCATCCCTTTTGCGGCGATAGTGGGATTAATTCCATTTTTTCCAGTATTAAAAAGTTTAGTAAATGCGGGATAGGGGATAAGGCAAGCTTCGTCTTTGGAAGGGAGGTCTAGAACCCCGCTTCCTTCCTCTTCAAATACTCCTACTACCACAAATTTCAGTCCCTTGATTTTAAATTCTTTCCCGACCGGGGATTGGTTTGGAAATAAGGTATTGGCGATTTTTTTACCAATTACAGCCAAATTTCGGGCGGCTTTAATTTCATTTCCATTGAAAAGCCTTCCTTCTTCTATCGGTGCGTCATATACGTCCCCATAATCTTCGAAAGCTCCGGTAAGCTGTACTCCTTGATAGGCATTGCTGCCTGCTGTAACGGTGGTATTTGCCGATGCTGAAATGGTAATTCCCTCAGCTGTAGTAAGTCTATTCTTAAGAAATTCATATTCCTCAACCGTGTTATTAGGTCTGCGAAAATATTTCCACCAAGGGAAATTTCCCGGAGGTCCTGATTGGAAAGGGAATTTGTCAACGCGAATGACATTGGTTCCAAGAAAAGCAAAAGAAGATTTGATGTTATTTTCCAAAGAATCCACAAGTGTGAATACGGCAATGATTGCAAAAATCCCTACTGTCACCCCCAACAATGACAAAATTGTTCTGGTTAGATTGGATTTCAGGGCATTGAGAGCGAAGCGGAGGCTCTCCCAAGAAAGTCTCAAAAAAAGCATAGTAGGGAATAGTTGGTTAAATCAATCTTTAAAGTTAGGGGATTTTGGATATTATATTCTTATCTTTGCACTTTTTAGAGTGATTCTAATCAAAAAAATTATAGCCCATACATTCTAACGCTACTCTATGAAATTATCAGATTTCAAATTTGACGTACCTAAAAAACTTATTGCGCTTTATCCTACTGAAAACCGAGACGAGTCCAGGCTTATGGTCGTTCATCGGAAGACTGGAGAATTCGAGCATCGAACTTTCAAAGACATTCTTGAATATTTCGACGAAGGTGATGTTTTCGTAACGAACGATACGAAAGTGTTTCCTGCGAGATTGTACGGAAATAAGGAAAAAACAGGTGCTGAGATCGAAGTGTTTTTGCTTCGGGAATTAAACCCAGAGTTGAGATTGTGGGATGTATTAGTGGATCCAGCCCGAAAAATCCGTGTAGGAAATAAATTGTATTTCGGGGATTCAGATCTTGTTGCCGAGGTAATTGATAATACTACTTCAAGAGGTAGAACCATTCGATTCTTATTTGATGGGACTCAGGAAGAGTTTTACAAGGCCATCGATACCCTAGGCGAGACGCCACTTTTGAAGGAAATCATTGAACGTAAAGTTGAGCCAGAAGATCGTGAGCGCTACCAAACCGTCTTTGCAAAGAATGTTGGTGCAGTTGCTGCGCCTACCGCTGGTTTGCATTTTACCCCTCATCTTTTGAAGCGTTTGGAATTGAAAGGAATCGAAGTGACTCCAATTACGCTTCATGTTGGATTGGGAACTTTCAGACAGGTTGACGTAGAAGATTTGACTAAGCACAAAATGGATTCCGAGAATTATGATATTCCGGAAAAAACTGTTGAGTTGGTCAATGAGGCCTTGGATAGCAAAAAGAGGGTGGTAGCAGTAGGAACTACTGTACTCAAAACTGTAGAATCCTCTGTGACGGCAAGTAATCACTTGAAAGCTTCCAGCGGATGGACTGATAAATTCATCATTCCTCCTTACGAATTCAAAATTGCTAATGCATTAATTACCAATTTCCATTTGCCTGAGTCTACCTTATTGATGACTGCTGCGGCTTTTGGAGGGTATGATTTAATCATGAAGGCATACAAGGAAGCCATCAAAGAAAAATACCGCTTCTTCTCCTATGGAGATGCGATGTTGATACTTTAATTGAAAAGGCTCCTTTCGAGGAGCTTTTTTGTTTTAAAGGCTATTGATCGAAAAAAAATCAAGCGTAGAAAACCACTTTTCCCAAAAAACTAATCATGCAAAAAGCAGCAGTCTTGGTAGCAGGAGGAAGAGGAACTCGAATGGGAGGCCCAATGTCCAAGCAATACCTTCCCATCGGGGGGATGCCGATTTTGATGCATACCCTTTCTGTTTTTCATCGGGTGGATCCTGAGATGGAATTGATTTTGGTGATTCCTAAGGATGACTTTGACTTTTGGAAGAACTTATGTGAAGAATACCAATTTCAAATTCCTCATCGAGTGGTAGCAGGTGGAAATTCGAGATTTCAATCCGTAAAAAATGGAATTTCGGCTGTTTCCTTTTCGGAAGGAATCGTGGCTATTCATGATGGAGTGAGGCCTTTTGTGCAGGAAAGCGTAATTAGAGAAAGTTTTGAAAAAGCAGCCAAAACTGGTAGTGCTGTAGCGGTTGTGGCTTTAAAAGACTCCATTCGAAAATTGATGGATGACGATCGAAGTTTTTACCAGGAAAGGCAATATTTCCGATTGGTACAAACTCCACAAACATTTGATATTCAAAAAATCAGGAAAGCCTTTGAGGTTACCGAATTACCTCAATTTACTGATGATGCAACCGTATATGAGCATCAAGGCTGGCAAGTGACTTTAATTCCAGGAAATTCTGAAAACATCAAGATAACTACTCCGGAGGATATGGAGTATGCCGAATTTCTAATTCAGAAATCCAAAAGTCGGTAAAAATCAAGCAGAAGTTTTACCGACTTTTTCTCCGTATTCACCGACTTTTTAGATAGGCTATCGATCATGCCTACCAGATAAGGAGTCACCATCCTACTTTTGGGTATCATTTATAACTCAAAAAGCGATGGCAAATTATTCTAAACCTAATTCTAGCAGCGACGGAGGATTAATTTTCGGATTTATCATTCTAGGTCTCGGCGTCTTGTTACTCCTTCGAAAATTGGGGATTTTTTTCCCGGGATGGCTACTCAGCTGGCCAATGATTTTGATTGCAATTGGGCTTGTCGTTTCGATTAAGCATCAGTTCCGTTCCCTGTTTGGGGGAATTATGTTGTTCATTGGTGTTTATTTTCTTTTGGATCGAGAGTTCGCTTTTGACTTCGGGATTGAGCGTTACATTTTACCTATTGGCTTAATCATTTTGGGGATTTATCTCATCACCCAGAAGCAAAAAGAAAAGCGAATCATGGAGAACGTGCAGGATCAAATCCGAAACAAAAGCTTCAAATCCACTGATTCTGCTTCGAGTGGTGAAAGTTCTGCTGAGGGTTTTGCAGATTCAAGCTCAACCGGAACTTCCCAAAAACCCCCAATATCCGGGGTTTCAGGCACAAGTTTTTCCGATCGAATCAACATTGATGCGGTGTTTAGCGGGGTCAACAAACGCGTTTTATCCAAAAATTTCCAAGGTGGAAAACTAACCGCTGCCTTTGGCGGAGTGGATTTGGATTTGACTCAAGCCGATTTTTCAGGCCTTATCAATCTCCAAGTGGATGTGATTTTCGGTGGAATGAAGATTATTGTACCCCCTCATTGGGATGTGCGAGTGGAAGTAACAAATGTAGCTGCTGGCGTGGAGGATAAGCGAATCTATCGTCAGTCAGAAGTAGATCCTGATAAAGTTTTGGTACTTCGAGGAACAGTCTTTTTTGGAGGTTTGGAAATCAAATCATTTTAACGAATTTCCAGATTAAACTAGAGATTCTGTGTTTTCAAGAGCATTTAGGTCTTCAAAGAATTACTATTGGATTATCCAAGGAGCCGGCTTGGTCTGGCTTCTTGGTACTTTCTTGATCTTGCGATACTATGGAATCGAAACTTTTCAAGCATCCATTGACGCGGGTATATTTACCCTTCTTTTCGTCGGAATGGTAACGGTTTTGGATCGAATTTTTACTTTTTATAATCCTAAGAGTGGGAATATGGTTCTGCTCCTTATTCTCCCCCTAGTTTTATCTGTTTTTGTAGTTTTCATTCATCGGGTTTTATCGGGTTTTGCTTTTTCGGAGGATCTGGAGTATCTCGATTTTTTGAAGCAACATTTTTATCTACGCTTAGCGATTTTAGCATTGGCGGCGTTGATGATCACTTTGTTGGCTGTGGTGGTCTCTAGACTGGAACAACAGGAGGAAACCAAAAACCGTGAATTACATATGATGGAGTTGAGCAAGGAAGCTGAACTCTCTCAACTTAGACAGCAACTTCAACCGCATTTTTTATTCAACAGCCTGAATTCTATCAGCGCTCTGGTGATGAGTCAGCCCGAACGAGCCAGAGAAATGGTGATTATGCTTTCAGATTTTCTTAGGGGTACGATTCGGAAAGATCTGAAGGCTTGGACTTCTTTAAAAGAAGAGTTGGAATACCTTCAGATGTACCTCGAAATCGAACGGGTGCGGTTTGGACATCGGTTGGAGGTTTTATTTGAAATTTCTCCGGAATCTGAAGAACTCAAAATCCCCCAATTATTGATTCAACCGCTTTTGGAAAATGCCATCAAACATGGATTGTATGGAGTGACTGGAAAAGTTCAAATCCATTTGAGTGCGAAAAAAGAGCAACATTATTTAGTTGTTCAGATTGATAATCCCTTTGATCCTGAAAACCCTTCACAAAAAGGAACTGGTTTTGGCTTAAGCTCTCTGCGAAGAAGGTTGTATCTTCTTTTTGGGAGAAACGATCTGCTCAGTACTCAAGAAGCAGGGACCAATTTTTCTGTAAATTTGAAGATACCCCAACCGAAATGATCAAGACCATCATTATTGACGATGAGCCTTTGGCTGCCAGCGTGGTTCAGGAATTTTTAAAAGATGATGAGCGATTTGAAATCGCGGCCATTTGTCATGATGGATTTGAGGGATTTAAGGCTATTCAGCACTATAATCCCGATTTGATTTTTTTGGATGTACAAATGCCCAAAATTACAGGCTTTGAGATGTTGGAATTATTGGATAATCCTCCAGATGTGATTTTTACCACTGCTTATGACCAGTATGCCTTGGCTGCCTTTGATGCCAAAGCCATTGACTATTTACTCAAGCCTTTTTCTAAGCAGCGCTTTCTTCAGGCCATAGATCGTTTTTTGGAAAAACACGCAGCAGGAGAGGCAAAGGAAAATGCTTCTATTTCTGAATTAGCAGATAAAGGGCAACGCTTGGTCGTTCGGGTTAAAAATGAAATAAAGATTATTCCGACAGACCATGTGAGTTATTTTGAGGCTGCAGATGATTACATCCGAATTGTTACTGATTCGGGTACCTTTCTCAAAAAAATGACCATGAAGGCCTTAGAAGAAGCGATTTCAGCCGAGAAGTTTGCTCGAATTCACAGATCCTACATCCTGAACTTGAATGAGATCACTCGGATCGAGCCCTATGAGCGGGATAGTTATTTGGTTTTTTTAAAAAGTGGGCAAAAACTCCCAGTGAGCAAGACAGGGTACAGTCGATTAAGACAAGTGCTTGGATTGTAGCCTTAAAAGACAAAAAGCCCCAAATGGGGCTTTCAATTAATATTCGTCTTCGTTAAAGAAGAAATCATCCTTGGTCGGATAATCCGGCCAAATTTCTTCGATGGTTTCATAAGGTTCTCCATCGTCTTCCAACTCTTGAAGATTTTCTACCACTTCAAGTGGTGCTCCTGAGCGGATGGCATAGTCGATCAGCTCATCTTTGGTGGCTGGCCAAGGAGCGTCTTCCAAGTAGGATGCTAATTCTAGTGTCCAGTACATAGTATTCGATTTAGAGTGTTCCGGATTATAAAGGGTGCAAAATTATCTTTTTTTTCAAATATGTATGCTTGTACTCATTATTTCTGAGAAAGTTGCTTTAAGATGTGGTTTTTTACATCCACTTTTCGCTTTAGACCAAATAGTTTTTTCTTCATCATAATTTCAAAGTCTCCGGTTTGAACGCGGAAGTTCCCTGAATTGTCTTGAGCGGTTTCGTATTCAGTCTGATCTCGGTGAAGTAAATCTTTCAATAGTGCCGTGCGAATCTGAACTTGTTCTTGTGGAGATTTACTATCAAAATCGGCGTATTTGTTATGGATTAATTTATCCAAAAATGCTTTTTCGAATACCACATCAGAGAAAAACTGAAAAGATCGAGCCAAAAGGTTAGCATCTTTTGGTTTCCGAGGAGGTAATTTTCGCCATTCCTGCTGGATTTCTTTAGCCCGTTGAATCAATTCCGGACTGGTATCCTTACCCGCTAACTTTTTGATCTCTTCGGTCAATGATTCCACTTTCTTCATCAACTCTCGAGGGTGCATTTGCGGGCCCGGATTGAGGGTTCGTTTGTAGCGGGAAAATATTCGATTGTTCAAGCGGGAAAATTCATCCCAAAGCGGTTGTCGTTTTTCGGCAGGTACTTTTCCAGCAGCCTTCCATTCTTTTTGAATTCGCTTGCTGATTTCAAAAGCCATCTTGGCATCTGGAAGATCATGGGCCTCACGGGCTTGTACCACCAAGGCTTCATAAACCTTGATGTTTTCTTCTGCCTGAAGGGCCATGCCCTCAAAATAATGTCTACGATTTTCGAAGAAATGCTGCACGGCATCGTTAAACTGTGCTTCGATCTCTTCCTGGAGTTCTTTTTCGACTGGCCCGGTCTTGATCCAGCGCATTTTGAGATCTTTGTAAAACTCGGTGGTTTCTTTCCAGTCTGTATCGTCTTTTTTGGCTTCTGCTTCTTGAATCAAAGCCTTTTTTATTTCCAGGTTTTTAGCCCGGTTATTTTGGATGATTTCGTTCAAGTAGGTCTCTTGCTGATTGAGTTCTTCAATCAAGGGCACAAAGTCGCCAAGCGCATCGGACTCATACAAAGAATCACGAAGGTGGATCAATTTCATCAAGAAAGAGCCTTTGTTTTGATTCTCCTGAATGTCCTGTTTCAGTTTTTCAACTTTCTCCTGGATTTGGGTGAAGCGGTCTTCAAAATAAGCGATGGTAGAAGCTTCATCTTCCTTCACTTCGCCGATCTCCCGATCAGGTTTTCCTAAAAATCCCTTTAGAAAAACTTTATTATCCTTAATGTATCCATATGGATGGTCCATCGCACTACAGTAGGTTATAGGTGGTCGTTTTCAATTTTCCGCAAATTAATTAATTCAAAAGCACTTATCCTAAGAAAGGGCTTTTTTTGCATCTTTGCTGTTTAACGCAAATTTTCAGGAAAAATTCAACGCATGAGTGCAGAAAAAATCATCTTTTCCATGGCTGGGGTATCCAAAATCTACCCGCCACAGAAAAAAGTACTTAAAGATATCTACCTCTCATTTTTCTACGGAGCTAAAATCGGTGTTTTGGGTCTAAACGGTTCCGGTAAATCCTCGCTCCTTCGGATCATTGCAGGAGTGGATAAGGATTATCAAGGTGAAGTCGTTTTTTCACCGGGCTATACTGTAGGAATGTTGGAGCAAGAACCCCAGCTTGATCCCAATAAAACAGTGAAAGAAGTGGTCGAAGAAGCAGTGGCTGACACGGTTAATCTGCTGAAAGAGTTTGAAGAAATCAATGAAAAATTCATGGATCCGGCTTTGATGGAAGATCCGGATGCGATGAATAAATTGATTGAGAGACAAGGAGAGGTGCAAGAAAAACTCGACGCTGCCAATGCTTGGGAGCTGGACGTGATGCTGGATAAGGCGATGGATGCGTTGCGTCTTCCGCCAAGTGACGCCATTGTTGGAAATCTTTCCGGTGGTGAGAAAAGACGAGTTGCCTTATGCCGGTTGTTGCTTCAAGAACCTGATGTCTTGCTTCTGGACGAACCTACCAACCACTTGGATGCGGAATCTGTGCTTTGGCTTGAGCAACATTTGCAGCAGTATAAAGGAACAGTTATCGCGGTAACCCACGATCGTTATTTCTTGGATAATGTGGCAGGATGGATTCTGGAATTAGATAGGGGAGAAGGTATTCCTTGGAAAGGGAATTATTCTTCTTGGTTGGATCAAAAGCAGCAACGCCTGAAGCAGGAAGAAAAGACGGAATCCAAGCGTCAGAAGACCTTAGAGCGTGAATTGGAGTGGATACGAATGTCTCCGAAGGCTCGCCAATCCAAAGGTAAAGCTCGTTTGAATGCTTACGATAAATTAGTTGGAGAAGAGGCAAAAGAGAAAGAAGCAAAGCTGGAACTCTTTATTCCACCGGGTCCCCGTTTGGGAGCGAAGGTGATTGAGGCGAACCATGTTTCGAAAGCCTACGGCGATAAGTTGTTGTTTGAAGATTTGAGCTTTTCGCTCCCACAAGGTGGTATCGTCGGAATCATTGGTCCTAACGGTGCTGGTAAAACCACCC
>JABXHZ010000016.1 GCA_013373335.1 Cyclobacteriaceae bacterium
CAAACAGAACACTGCGCCCAAACAAGAAAATACCGTTCCTCTGCCTGAAATCAAGAAGGAAGAAAAGGAATCCTTGACATTTAAATACTTTGTAAAAACCCTGAAGGATGTAATGTTAGATGAAAAGACCCGAAAGGACTTTTTCCAATTTCTAAAAAAACCCTTTGGTAAGCCTAAAAATTCTTAATCACCCAAAGTGGTTTAGTAATGAAATAGGACATCTTTTTGGATATACTTTTGGTAAATATCTTGTTGAAAAAATCCCGTTGTCTACTTAAGGTGATGAGCATATCTCCTTTGGCTGACTGCAGATAATTCTCAAGACCCAAAGCTAAATCGTCACGAAACGACTTTAAAACAAAATTCACCCGATCATACTTGATGAAAGGCTGTAATTCCTCAATCATTACCTGATGAAGTGGTTTTTCGAGTTTATTTTTACCCTCTGAAGCGTGAACTATGTCGATTTCAGCATCAAAAAATTTCGCGAATTCTACGATTTTTTGGATGGCGATTTTGTCCTCCTCCCGGTAATCAGTTCCAAACACCAGCTTTCTAGGTTGTTTATAGAATACCTTCCTCGGCACTACCAAAACATCCACCTTTGACTTTTCAACGATTCTGCTTGTGCGGCTCCCGATGATATTTTTCCGCAACTCATTCATTCCCTCGGTTCCCATCACTAAAAGTTGGGCACTTGTCTCCTCGGTCGCCTTTATTAGTTCTTTTACAATATCCCCTTCACCAATCAGCACGTGACATTCCTTCAGTCCTTTTGATAGGGATTCATTTCGCACAGCTTCTTGCAAATTGCTTAGCTTCTCCTTCAAAAAGGCTATTTGATAATCAGATTCATTGCTCAAGGGATTGAGCTTAAAATAATCCTCTCGGTTTGCAATATGAATCAAAATCAAAGTAGATCCATAGCGCTCGCCTATTCTTGCCGCATATTCAATGGCATTCAAGGAGCATTCTGAAAAATCAGTAGGACAAAGTATGACGTTGGGAGATTCCATGAATTCAATAACCTCTTTTCCGGTTGACGAGATTTATTAGTGGTTCGTTACATTCCATTCGACGAATATTTTCAATTACTTGCGGAGCAGCGGCCGCTGGATTGGTTACGCTTGCAATATGCGGAGTCATAGATATTGATGGATTTTCCCAAAATGGATAACTTTCAGGTAAGGGTTCCTCACGATATACATCCAAAAGAGCTCCTGACAAAAACCCTTTTTCTATAGCAATTGGCAAATCCTCTTCTACCAAGTGTCTACCCCGAGCAACGTTTATCAAATAGGTACCAGGATTACACTTTTTGAATAAGTCCAAATTAAGAATGTTTTCTGTATCAGGAGTTAAGGGAAGCAAACAAACCAGTACATTTATTTTTGCTAAAAACTCCTGAAGGTGTTTCTTGGAAAAATAGGGATAGGGAAAGTCTTTTTTGTCAGAGTATCCAAAACCAACCACTGGAAAGCCCATAAAATCCAATTTTTCCAACACATCAAAACCTAATGCACCTGTACCCATGACTCCGACGGTAACAGGAATTTCAGGATTTGACATATCCCAAACCTTTCGCTTTTTATCCGCCTCATACCTTTTTATTTGACGATGGAAATTTAAAACTCCCATTACTACATAATTGGTCATGGACCAAGTAAGCCGATCATCTACAATCCTTACAATTGGAAGATTTTCCGGAATATGTGGATCACTTAAAATATGATCGACTCCAGCTCCCATAGAACTTACCAATTTTAAATTGGGGAATTCTGATAAAATCCCTTCAGGATGTTGCCAAAGAAGAGCATATTCCACATCAAGAGGATCCTTGATGTCTGGAAAAACCTCAATTTCCAATTTACAATTCGAATTTTTCAAGGCCTGAATCCAAGGTTCAGGATTTCTTCCGGGACTTATGATAACCAAACTCATACTTACAAATTTCTAAAAAGCTACCTCCGAATAACGGCTATGGAAAACAGGATATTTCCATTAATCAAAAAAAGAAACATTTACCTCTTAAATTTGGTAGAAATTAACCATAATAAAACTAATCCTTATCATATGAATAAGCTAAAATTTATCGTTTTGATAGCCTTTTTGGGCTTGGCAGGAATGTCCTATGGGCAACAGCTTCAAATGCCACAGGCTTCTCCATCAGCTAAAATCTCCCAAAAGATCGGATTAACCGATGTAACTGTGGAATATTCCCGACCCAGCACAAGAGGAAGGAAAATATTTGGAGAATTGGTTCCGTTTGGTCAAGTGTGGAGAACAGGGGCAAATGCTGCAACAACCTTGGAGTTTTCTACAGAAGTTATGTTGGAAGGGAATAAAATCCCAGCTGGAAAATATGCCATTTATACTATCCCTGGAAAAACTACCTGGACAATTGTCATTTCCAAAAACACGCAACTCTGGGGAGCCATCGGTTATACTGCAGATGATGATTTGCTAAGATTCCAAGTAGAACCGAAAAAACTAAGTCGCAAATACGAGACTTTTGAAATCAGCTTCAACAATATGACAGACAATGGAGCTGACCTTTCTATGAAGTGGGAAAACACCCGAGTGGATTTTAGAATCTCCATGGATGTTGACCCTGTAGTAATGGCTCAAATCAAGGAATTGGTGATTGACACCAATACCAAAGACCCGAGTTTACTTTATGCAGCTGCTAATTACTACTTTACTTCCCAAAAGGATTTGAACCAAGCCTATGAGTGGATAAAGGTTTCCACTGATTCAGATCCAAAGTATTGGACTATGCATCTACGGGCTAAAATCGAAGCAGCTTTAGGAAAAAATGCTGAAGCCCTTGCTTCTGCTCAAAAATCCATGAAAATGGCAGAAGAGGCCAAAAACCCAGATTATATCAGCTTAAATGAGCGATTAATCCAATCCTTGAAATAATCTAAAAAGCCTTCCTCATTTGGGGAAGGCTTCTTTTTTACTTTTTAAATATTTGGATGATTGTTGCAAAAAGCATCACGGAAAGACATCCGATAGCATTGTACCATAGGAAACCGATGTCCCAAGTGAAACCCCATAATCCTACCCCATTTTTGAAATGGATGATCAGGATTAACAGCTGGGATAATAAAGCCCCTAAGAACACAGCAGAACCTTTTACCCATTTCATGAAAAAACCGACTAAGAAAATGCCTAAGATTGTTCCGTAAAAGAGAGAACCCAACAGATTAACAGCCTGAATTAGGTTTTCAAACAAAGACGCATAAATAGCAAAAAGAATCGCCGCCCCTCCCCAGAAAGCTGTAAATAACTTGGAAGAAAAGACATAATGCTGATCTTTTTCTTGGGAACGAATGGATCGCTTGTACAGATCTATGGTAGTCGTAGAGCCTAAAGAGTTGAGTTCGGAGGCACTTGAAGACATGGCCGCCGAAAAAATAACCGCAAAGAGTAACCCCACAATTCCCACAGGCAAATGATCCATCACAAAACGCATAAATACATAATCCGTATCACGTGTCTCAGCTACAGGATCATTTTTTACAATTAACTGTTTCACCTCGTCCCGGATTTTCTCCTGCTCCTCTTTCAGTTCAAATAGCCCTTCCTTTAGGTCGCTTTGTTTAGCTTGATCCCCATCCTCTATGGCTTGAATTAATTCCTGATAGGTAACTTTACTTTTTTCAAAATTCTCCGAAAATCCACTCTGCAATTCCTCAAACTCAGGAGCGAGATTACTTTCCTGAAGTTTTTCAATTTGAACTGTATTAAAAACTACAGGGGGCTGGTAGAATTGGTAAAAAACGAAAACCATAACCCCTATAAAAAGAATGATGAATTGCATAGGGACTTTCAAAAAACCATTCATTATCAAACCCATTCTACTTTGGCTCAAGGTCTGACCTGAGAGATAGCGCTGTACTTGACTTTGATCTGACCCAAAGTAGGATAAAAATAAAAACACCGCTGCTGTCATCCCTGACCAAACATTGTAGCGATCGGAAGGGTCAAATTCAAAATTAACCAGATTGAGCTTTTCCATCTTTCCGGCAATATGAAGAGCATCCCCAAATGAAACCGGTAATAATTGAATCACTATGATTCCGGCAAGTATCATCCCTCCCATCATCACCGCCATTTGTTGTTTCTGAGTAATGGACACCGCAGCTGTTCCACCGGATACTGTATAAAGAATTACAACTGCGCCGATGAAAACTACCGTCCAGGTAAGATTCCAACCCAATAGGGTCGAAAGTATAATTGCCGGTGCATAAATAGTTATTCCGGCTGCTAGGCCGCGTTGAATTATAAATAATAAAGCCGCTAATGTTCTGGTTTTTAAATCAAAACGACTTTCCAGATACTCATAGGCCGTATAAACTTTCAGTCGATAATAAATCGGAATAAAGGCAACGGAAATAATGATCATCGCCAAAGGAAGCCCGAAATAGAATTGAATAAAGCCCATTCCACTTTCATAAGCCTGTCCCGGCGTACTTAAAAAAGTGATAGCGGAAGCCTGGGTAGCCATGATGGATAGGCCAATGGTCCACCAATTCATGGAATTCCTTCCCCTCAAATAGGAATCTAGATTTTTTTGCCCTCGTGTTTTATAGATTCCATAGGCAGCTATTGCTCCCAAAGTGCCAAATAAAACAATCCAATCCAGTAGACTCATGAATAACTGGTCATCAAGAGGTAAAACAAGAATATCAAAACACCCAAGCTAATCATCAAAGCCCAGTAAAATCGATTCCACTTCAGAGGTTTTTCTTCCATTTTTTAATTTATTGCTCCAATAAATTGATGAATAACTTTACGGCTCCGGGCACACCAGCTGGCAATTCCCTAAAGAAAGACAACCCGGTATAAATGAAATTTCCTTCCCCATATTTAGCATAAATTAGTGAGCCATTGGATGGGTCTTCTCCCGGATCATTCATGACCAAAGGGGTTTCATAAGCTGAATCAAGTTGTCCAGCAAAATACAACCCTCTTTCCTGCACCCATCCCTCAAAGTCAGATGGATTAATCTGATTTGGATAAGAAAGAATAGGATGATCGAAATTTGCCATGACAGGGGCATTTTCTACAGAAACCCGATCTCTTGTAATAGAAAAAGGATAAGGACCCAATTGATTGGAAAGTAGTCTGCCAGTTGTGTTATACTGCACGATTAAGTTTCCTCCTGCACGGACATACCCCATTAAAACCTGTTGATTGGCAGCCAATTCTTCATTGGTATTATAGGCCCGAATCCCCACCACAATGGCTTGAAATTGGGAAAGATAATTCAAATCATAATCTCCATCAGTAATTACTGAAACCGGATAACCCAATGATTCCAACAC
>JABXHZ010000151.1 GCA_013373335.1 Cyclobacteriaceae bacterium
AGCATTTGTTCAAGACTCCATCTTGGTTGATGAATGAAGAAATCGTCGCTCGTACGGGAGACTTTGGAGCATTGGAAAGAATCCGAAGCTTGCAAGTTGGAACCTTGGAAAATATCCTTGAATGGGGTCGCTTAGGTCGAGTGATAGAAAATGAGGCCATCAATGGCAATGATGCATACAAAATCACTGAACTATTCGATGATCTTCGTAGTGGAATCTGGACCGAACTAAGCCGAGGTGCCACCATTGATGTTCACCGAAGAGCCTTGCAAAGAGCTCATGTAGAGCGTTTGGAATTGCTGTTGACTGAAGACGAGCCACAGGTTTCTGCGCAATTCAGAAGATTCCTAGGTCCTCAGATCGACGCTTCCCAGTCGGATATCCGCCCAATGGCTAGAGGTGAATTAAAAACACTTCAGAGACAAATTAAAGCGGCTATTCCGAGAACTTCTGACCGCATGTCTAAAATGCACTTAGAAGATTTAGATGCTCGAATCGAAATGATTTTGGATCCTCAGTAAAATTCAAGTTAGACTTTTAAAAAGGGCATCCTGAGGATGCCCTTTTTTCATCTTCTCCCAAATTAGTATTTTGCAGTCCTAAACTTATGGTCACACCCCGCTCAATATTAAAAAGTCATAATCTCCGAATCACAGACTGTCGCTTGGACATCATTCAGGAGTTTTTGGATCGGCAAGTCGCACTGGCTCATAGTGATCTGGAAGAAAAACTTCAAAATCAATTTGATCGGGTGACGATCTACCGAACACTAAATACATTTTTAGAGCAAGATATTATCCACAAAGTTTTGGATGATAGCGGTGCTACAAAATATGCCCTATGCTCCTTCCAGGACAACCATGAGCATGACCACGAACATGTACATTTCAAATGTGAAATTTGTGGGGAAACCACCTGTTTGGACGAGGTTAACCTCCCAGCTATAAAATTACCAAAGGGTTACAAAAAAAGAGATATGAGCCTATTAGTCTTGGGTATTTGTCCCAAGTGTGCTTAAAATTCTACCGGTTCTGGCCTAGGCTTTTTGGGTGAATCTCCAGGCCAAATCACACCAGGAGGTAAATCTATCTGAGGAGGCTTTTTATCTTCAATCCCACCATCTCCATCATCTCTTCCGTCCTTTCCCTTTTTCAAGGAATTCTTGGTCATCATCGCCACAAAATAAATGATTATGACGTAGGCAAAACCCGCAAGAAAAAGGTTGATCATCAAGCTACTCATTCCCTCAATAATTTGTCTTAAGATAGTTGATACCAAAATTTAAATCAACGGAAAAAGAGATTTGTTTGCCAGTAAGACTAGAAGAAGGTCTATGCCTGACTTGCTTTATCCCCCGGATACTTGGATATTTGCGCACTGAAAAAAATAAGTGATGATTATCAAGACTAAGAAATACCAGCTTCCGACAGGAACTTACATAAAAATGGGACTCGTCAATGTGTTGAAAGAACAATGGTGGGTAATTTTGATAGCCTTGGCAATTTGCTGTGGATATTTTTGGATCCCATCTTTCTGGTGGATTTTTGGAGGCTTGTTGGGATATGGACTTTTTGTGCTCTTTTGGGCTATTCAATTTACTGGGGTTACCCAAATGGAACAAAACAAAGTCATCTTCGAAAA
This sequence comes from Cyclobacteriaceae bacterium, assembly GCA_013373335.1. Lineage (GTDB taxonomy): Bacteria > Bacteroidota > Bacteroidia > Cytophagales > Cyclobacteriaceae > Algoriphagus. The sequence continues at coordinate 1,642 of JABXHZ010000151.1, forward strand.
ATTGGCCTATGAAATCGACTCTCGCCAAATACTCATGAAGATCAATACTAAGCAAGGTATGCCTGTTCAGTGGAACATGATCAAAAAAGCAGAGATGGGAAAAGATGCTTTTATCCTTTACCTTTCCAAGGCTCAATTTATTCACCTCCCTTTTAAGATTTTCAATTCGGAAAACGAACGGAAATTTTTGGAAACGATCTTGAAGCGAAAAGAATTGATCTAAAAAAAAGCCTGTCTAAATTAAATAGACAGGCTTTTTTTATGCTTTTAAGTCGAATTACATTTTTGGCAAGATCACCTTATCGATCACATGCACGACCCCATTATCCGCTTCGATATCAGCAGCCGTTACAGTAGCATCGTTAATCATCGCCTTACCATCCTTAAGGGTAACGGTGATTTCTCCGCCCTGTACAGTTTTAGCTTTTTGGCCATTCTTTAAATCAGAAGACATAACTTTACCAGGAACCACATGATAAGTCAAAATAGAAACCAGCTTATCTTTATTTTCTGGCTTCAATAAATCTTCCAAGGTTCCAGCTGGCAATGCCGCAAAAGCATCATTAGTAGGTGCGAAAACAGTAAAAGGGCCATCTCCCTTTAATACATCAACCAAGTCGCCTGCCTTAACAGCAGCAACCAAGGTAGAAAGGAAATCAGTACTTACCGCTAAGTCCACAATGTCAGCTTCTACTTCGTGTACTGAATTGTTTTTTGGTGCAAATGCAGATGCAACAAAGAAAAGTGCCATGCTGAGAATTAATACAGTTTTTTTCATGATAGTTAATTTTGGTTTGTATCATGTGAACAGACTGTTTGTCAGATTGTTTGGTGATTTGTTGTATATACATGAAAAAATTTGATTAGTAGTCTATTCCTGGTATAAACCGATATCTTATGCAAATCAAAATCATAGCAATTGGAAAAACAGACCATTCGGCAATTCAAGAACTTCAAGAATTGTATATCAACCGGCTAAATCACTACATACGAGTTGATTGGGAGATTATTCCAGATCTAAAGAATACCAAATCCCTTACCCAAGCTCAACAAAAATCAAAAGAGGGGGAATTGATTCTGAAGAAAATTAATTCATCTGATTTTGTATTGCTTCTTGATGAAAAAGGAAAAAGCTTCAGTTCAGTTGAATTCTCGGATTTCCTCCAGCAAAAAATGAACAGTGGAATCAAACAATTGGTGTTGGTAATCGGTGGCCCTTACGGTTTTTCTGAAGAAATTTATCAACGGGCAAATTCCAAGATTTCCCTCTCCAAAATGACTTTTTCCCATCAAATGATCCGTCCATTCTTAGCTGAGCAATTATATCGAGCCATGACCATTTTACGGGGCGAACCCTATCATCATGAATAGGGAATTAACTCAATGTTAACATGATTAACATAGAATTTATTTTTCCAAAAGGCCCCAAAATCAAGCTAATCAGCTGTTTTTAGGTTAAAAACGTAAAAAATTCAGGTTTAAAGGGCTCAAACACTTGCATCTAATGTTACCTAATTGTTAACTTTAAATTAACATTCTTAACATTAGGAGTGAATAAAATGCAAAAGTGGGTTCTTTTATTTGGATTGATCGGCCTGTTATCATTTCCCTTGATAGCACAGGAAGATTCTATCCTTACACAAAAGCTTCCATTTGAGTCACCAACTGAGCGGGAATTTTGGCAAAAAGGCCTGACTGAAAATGACCAACTTTCACTTTTAATGGCAGTTCGCCCCTCTGGCCAAGAACCTACAGGGAAATGGGAAGAGTTCTTGACTAAACTGGATCAGAAGTTCGAAAAGAAAGGAAAGTCTTTAGGTTTCCTTCGCCATGCTTTTCAAAACTCCCACAAAAAGCTATTCAAGAAATATGAGCAGCATGCCACATTCAATCAAATGCTACATGAAGGAAAATTTGATTGCGTGAGTGGAACAGCTGTTTTGGCTTTACTTATGGACCGATATGGGTTTGATTTCGAAATAATTGAAACTGACTACCATGTATTCAGCATAGTCAAGTTAGACGAAAAACCAATCATCTTGGAGAGCACTTTGAAGGTTGGCGGAATGATAACCCAACCATCCCAAGTAAATAATTACCTCAATGCGTATAAGCCAGAAGAAACAGCCACCTATCTTTCTTTAAATCAACGGATAGGTTCCCCTAATATCGACTACAGCGACAAAACTATTTTTAGATCTATCAATCTTCAAGAACTTGCCGGTTTGCAGTATTACAATGATGCCATTTACCATTTCAACCGTCAAGCGTATCGTATTTCCGAACAACAACTACAAAAAGCCTATCAGCTTTATCCTTCTGAGCGAATTGATGGGTTACGAGAATTGACCATTGACCAGGCATACAAGACATTAGGGATTGATTTGAGGAAATAAAAAAGACGCCAATAGCTATTGACGCCCTAAAGACTGGACTTAATCACCCCATATTTTTCCAGCCTGATTGCCCTTGATTCAGAAAAATTCTTTTCACAACAAGAACACCAAGATAAACAGTAATAGAGCTACTAGCCGAATAATGGTCAAAATACGATCCATGATCATGGTGAACGGATGACCAAGGTAAATGGCAATTCGTCAAGGCACCATACGGCAAATGCCCTATTTTTTAAAAGATCTTAGTGGTGATGTCCTCCCGGACCATGAGCATGACCATGTTCCAACTCTTCTGGATCTGCATCTCGGATTCCTTCTATTTTCCCTTCAAACTGAAGGTCATAACCTGCTAATGGAGGATTGAAATCCATATGTACTCCCAAATAATCCACTTTGATGATTTCACCCCGCATTTGGTTTCCTTGATCATCTTGCATAGGTATGACACTCCCCACCTTCAATAAGTCACGGTTTTTCTTACCCTCTTCTTTGAAGTTTGCCTTTGGAATAATCACTTTCTTTTCCTCAAAATAATCCCCATAGCCATTTTCAAAGTCAATAAAAACTGAAAAAGTATCTCCCACTTCCTTGCCTTCCAAGGCTTCTTCTAACTTGGGCAAGATATGCTTATGTCCCATCAAAAAGGCAAAAGGCTGATCTGAAGAAACCTCTTCGTAAAATTCCATCCCGGTTTCCCCATCATCCACCATCAATCGATAGCTAATGGTGACTACTTTATCTTTTTCTGCTTTCATATCAATTAAACAAATACGCTAAACCAATTTGGGCCACAAAATTCTTCCGATCGTAGCCCGGCACAAAATATTGATCAGGTTGATTTTCCAGAAACCACTTGTAATTCAACGTATTTACATACTGAAACCGCCCATTAACCAACAGGTTCCCAAATCGCCAGTCAGCTACTAAAGAAGGTACTAAATCCACATATTTATTCCTGAAATCCTTCGAGGCCTCGTATCGGTAATAATAAAAATCGTTGTTGTATACGATCCGCTCCATTTGGAATCCAAGACGATTCATCCCTTTCACCCAGGCAAATTCAACAAATAACTGATTGCTAGCTGGCCCATTGCCAACCCCGAGAACTTGTCCTTGATGGGTATAACCATGCCGGACATGGTCATGTATGTACCAGGTTCTGAGCTGTCGGATTTCTTCCCGAATAGTCTGACCAGTTTGGGTCATTTCCGAACTAATCTGGAAATAGGATCCCGGCTTACCCAAAGCCATCAAGTGAGAAAACCCAAATGTGAACGCTCTTCCTTTTTCAGGTGTAATCAAAAAATCATTAAAGCGTCGGCTATTTCCCCTTGTTCCATATTCCCCATAAAACTCAAAATGTCCTTCTGGACTCAACCACCTGAAAAATCCGGATGAGAACTGTTGCCGCTTGTCACGAATGGGATCATGAACGTTTTCAGGACCTTTTCTTCCATTAAAAATGGGTAAAATATCCCCCATTACTTTGACTTCATCCCTATAGAGATGGTTCGTAGCACCATACCCTAAGAATAAGCCTGGTACCCACTTGGGTTGATAGGTAAGGACAATTCCGGATAAATACCGATCCCCATTTTCACGCTTGGGGATATAAACCGGATTTTCCTGAATGGAATAATCTGAATGAGGAGGAAGAAAATCTGTAGACTTTAAAAAGCCAGAAATTAACTGCCCTTCAAATGACCCGATCGGGCTTTGAACGGGTTTTCGGGTATTAAAGGTAAAGTGCAAAAAGCCTGGTGCATTATTTCCTAACAGAAGGGAATTTCTTCTTCCAGGACCCCACCATAGGTTTTCTGTAGAAAGACCAATGGAAAATTCATTTACATTGTATCGCAAACTGGACTGACCGGGATAGAAACGGTTGAAGGCTTTTTCCCCAAAGCGCTCCGGTGCATCAATCCGATTGAGGTATTCATAGTAAAACAAAACCGTGGCTTGATGCTCGATTGGGAAGCCGATGTAATCCTTATTTTGGGCAAATAAAATCTCGGGCTGGAACTGCAAAGACCATTGTCCATACTCTGCATATCCACCTACTGAAAAAATCTGTTGTAATCCTCGGTTAGGAATAAAGGCCCCGTCATTCACTCCAAATGCATAGGTGGAATTGTATTGCATCCGATAGATTGCCGGAAGCATCAAAAGTTTTAGTTTCTTATCCTCTTCAACTGTAATGAGACGATGGAATCTACTTTGGTCAAAATCTACGATCGAACTGTCTAGATCAAATCCATTCTGAACCCCAAAAGCCTCCGTTGGGTAAAAAGGTCGAACCATGAAACTGGAAGCTGAATCCACTTTTCCCAAAAGCTGGGCTCTTCGAAGGTAATCATCCAAAAGAGGCATCCCCAATGGAATGGTTTGGAGGAAGGCTTTTTC
>JABXHZ010000420.1 GCA_013373335.1 Cyclobacteriaceae bacterium
AAGGAGGCTATCATAAAATCCATTGAAGAGCAGGGAAAAATGACTCCTGAACTTCAAAAGGCCATTCAAGAAGCTGAAAACATGGCTCGCTTGGAAGATATTTATTTGCCTTACAAACCTAAGCGGAGAACAAAAGCGACTATTGCCAGGGAAAAAGGATTGGAACCTTTAGCAGAGTTAATTTTTAAGCAAGAGACGCTTGATTTGGAGTCTTTGGCGACCCAATACATCAACCCTGAAAAGGAATTGGCCTCAGTGGAGGAAGCCCTTCAAGGAGCTCGAGACATCATTGCTGAATGGATCAATGAGCATGCAGGACTTCGAGAAAAGATTCGTAAACTTTTTTTGAAAGAAGGATTTTTCCGGTCTAGAGTTATTCCGGGAAAGGAACAGGAAGCTATCAAATACAAGGATTATTTTGATTGGTCGGAACCCATTCATTCGGCACCTTCCCATCGGGTTCTGGCAATGAGACGAGGAGAAAAAGAGCTCTTTCTTCTTTTAGATGCATGCCCTGATGAAATGGATGCAATTGCACTCATGGAAAGGGAAATTTTGAAGAATTCCGAGAATACGTCCATGGCGCAAGTAAAATTGGCAATAAAAGATGCCTACAAGCGCTTGCTAAAGCCAAGTATGGAGACCGAAATTCGGCTTATTACCAAGAAAAAAGCCGATGAAGAGGCAATCAAAGTCTTTGCGGAAAATCTTCGGCAACTGCTATTGGGGGCTCCTCTGGGAGAAAAGTCCGTGATGGCCATCGATCCTGGATTTAGAACAGGATGTAAGCTCGTTTGTCTGGGACCGCAAGGTCAATTGCTTCATTATGAAGCTATTTTTCCGCATGAACCTCAGAAAAGAACGGCCGAAGCAGCTATGACAATTCGGGGATTGGTGGAGAAATTTGATATCCAGGCGATTGCAGTAGGAAATGGGACTGCAGGAAGAGAAACGGAGGCTTTTGTAAAAGGAATCGGACTTCCAAATTCCCTGATTGTGACCATGGTGAATGAATCCGGAGCTTCAATTTATTCGGCTTCTGAGGTAGCAAGGGAAGAATTTCCAGATTTGGATTTGACGGTTCGAGGAGCGGTTTCGATTGGACGTCGATTGATGGATCCGTTGTCTGAACTGGTAAAGATTGACCCCAAATCGATTGGAGTCGGACAATACCAACATGATGTAGACCAGAATGCTCTGAAAAATGCTTTAGATGATACTGTGATTTCGGCAGTGAATGGAGTGGGAGTGGAGGTGAATACCGCTTCTAAGCAATTATTGACCTATGTTTCCGGTTTAGGAACTGTTTTGGCTCAAAACATTGTAGACTATCGAAATCAACATGGCCCATTTACCAGTCGTTCCCAACTTTTACAAGTTCCTCGCTTGGGGGAAAAAGCCTATGAGCAGGCTGCTGGCTTTTTACGGATTCGTCAGGCTTCCAACCCTTTGGATCGGTCAGCAGTTCATCCCGAGCGCTATGAATTGGTAGAGCGAATGGCAAAAGACTTGGGGGCATCGGTGAATGAATTGATGGAGTCAGAGTCTCTTCGAAACCGAATCAATCTGAAAAGTTACCTTTCTGATTCAGTGGGTTTGCCAACCTTACAGGATATTCTGGAAGAATTGGCTAAGCCTGGTCGGGATCCCCGAGAAAAGTTTGAAGTGTTTCAGTTTCAGGAAGGAGTCAATCAAATCGAAGATCTCAAGCGTGGAATGAAGCTCCCGGGGATAGTCACTAACATCACAGCATTTGGAGCCTTTGTAGATATTGGGGTTCACCAAGATGGCTTGGTGCATTTGAGTCATTTGGCAGATCGTTTTGTTAAGGATCCCAATGAAATAGTCCAAGTAAATCAAAAGGTGATGGTCACAGTAATGGATGTGGATGTAGTCCGAAAGAGAATTGGATTAAGTATGAAAGCAGATCCTTTTGCCGAGCGGGGGAAAAAGATGGAGAAGAATTCCAAAACTTCAAAAAAAGAAGAACCCCAGGGGAGCATGGCAGAGAAGTTGGCAATGCTGAAGGGGAAGTTTCGGTAGTTGATTTCTTGTAAAAAGTAAGTAGAAAATGGTGAGTAGTACTATTCACGGTTTACCATTTACTACTTACTAGGTTCCATTTCGCCTTTTTTCTTATTTTCTTTTCTGGAAAAGGAATGGTTGCGCGTGGGAATAATTTTTCCATAACTCTGCAAGAATGGTAAAAATAGACTCCATTTTTTACTCACATTCATTGCCTTGCGGTACTTAGCAGAGTATTAAAGAAATACTCAAGAAATCAGATAAATTTTAATCTTCCAATCCTTTAATTAACCAAAGCAAAAGACAGCAAATTCAATTTAGAGGAATCTCAATTACCTTATCGATCTCCTCTTCGGCCTCCGCCACCACCTCCTGGTCCTTCTCCTGTATTAATCATTTCATTGTAATCATCGATATCCATGCCTTTGGAGAAGCGGCGGATATTGTAGGAGAAAGTCAGCATGAAATAGCGCTGCAAGACATTGGTCTGCACATCTTCGATAAAGGTATCGGTTATGTTCCGACGGATATTGTTGTTTTGGCGGAAAAGGTCATAGACGTTAAGACTGATTTCTCCCCGCTGATTGGCGAAGATTTTCTTGCCTAAGCTCATATTCACCAAGGTGAAATTGGTATCAAATCCATCGGAAAGTCCAGCATTTACCTGATGGTTTAAGTCCAATCGATAAACAAATCCTTCCCAAATAATCCAGTTAAAATTGATTCTTGCCCGTTGATTGAAAAACTTGTTGTTCAGGTTAGGATTGAGTGTGTTTTCCACTCGATTGAATGAAAAGCGAGTCCAAATATTAAAATCAATTTGGTCTGAAATATTGCTGCTTAGGGAAAGCCCTGTACTGATTCGTCTTGAATTGTTGAATCCAGCCTCATTATTGACAAATGTTGGGCGTTGAGTATAACCCAAGCCTCCATTGATGTTCAAATTGGATTTGATGAAATCAACCGGCATTCCGTAGCCAAACCAAGAACGAAGATCCCAATAGCCATCGAGGTTAACTGGACTGAAAAGCTGAGAGCCTGGTTCCAAAACGATTCCTGGCTGAATTTCAGTAGGTTCCTCTGCGATAAAGGAGCTATTGGCAATAATATTATTCACAAAAGAGGTCTGAGCAAATAGAAACCAGTTTTGGTCCGTTTCAGGATTATTGCTTCGGAAGCGAACACGTAGTCTGTTTGAATAAGACTGGTCCAGTTCCGGATTACCTACATACAATTGAAGCGGATTGGAATTATCTACGACAGGTTGAAGCTGTCGCAAATCCGGTTCTTGGGTTCGGGTATCGTAGTCAAATTGAAGATTGGTATTGTCAGTTATCTGGTAATTGAACCTTAAGGTAGGTTGCAGGCTTTGAAAGGTTCTTTGCAATTCAAAAGGAATCGGAAACCCTTGTGAATTATCCAATTGAGCATTTTGATATTGCAGCTCGGTTTGGATTCGGATTTTTTCCGTTTTGTATTGATAGCCTAGTTCGGTTTCCTGCGTCAAAAATTTACTTTCAAATGTATTGCTTAGCGCTGTATCCAATCTTAATTCGATGGCCTGAGGATCCTCGTCCAATACATCAAAAATCAGCTGATCCGAGTCATTGATTCGGTTCCCAATTTCATATTCCAGTTCGAGTTGACTTCTTTCGCTCAATGCTTCTGTAAAGGAAATTCCTGTTTCCCAGGAGGAACCTTTTCGATCTCGGTTGATTTGCTGATGAATAGTTTCGGTTGATGGATTGGGTATAAAGTACTGATTGATAGCAATCCGATTGGCCTCATCTTCATTTCTATTGTCGCTGATTCGACCTCGAATAGTCATGGTTCGGCCAGGTTTGTTGAATTTATGACTGTAAAATAATCGGTTGAATAAATCGTAATCGTAGTTGTCGGCACTCCGGGTATTGACAACTGAATTGATCAGATTCGTACCATTGGAAGTCTCTCCAGAGAAATCTGAGTTTTCAGTCTCGAATCTTGCAGATAGGCGGGGAATAAATAGTATTCGGTTGCGGTCATCGATATTGTATTCAAACCGCATGTCGAATTGATGCCGATTGTTTAAACGGGTTTCTGTACTGACTTCATCGTAAAATTGGTTGGATTCCCCGTTGGTAATGAATTCCCGAAATCTGTTTGCCTGTTCAAAATTTTCCCGGCTACTGTAAACATAACTACCCGTTACCTTGATCTTTTCACCCCAATTATCAGAATAATTTAGCCCGAGGATATGGGTTTGAATAATTCCACTTTGCGGTCGTGAATTATCCTGAGCATTGGGATCAGCTGAAAAGTCCGTCACGTTAATATTATTGGATAAGCCGGTGAAGGTAATTCGTCTGTCTTCATCAAAATCATTGATGCTCGCCCCTACAAGATATCGGTCATTTGTTCCGTATCCTGCGGATGTCCGTCCAAATTGTCCTTTTCGTCGATTGGGTTTGGTAATGATATTAATGGTTTTGAGACGCTCTCCGTCGTCAAAACCACTCAGTCTTGCCTTTTCGCTTAACTGATCAAAAATTTCTATGCTTTGAATGATTTCGGCCGGTATGTTTTGAAGAGCCGTTTTGATGTCTGTTCCAAAGAATGGCTCTCCATCCACTAGGATTTGGGCGATTGTCTCACCTTGTGCCTGTAAACCTCCGTCTTCTGAAGTCACTCCAGGAAGTTTTTCAATTAAAGTTTGAGCACTCGCATCCCGCATAGTTTTAAAAGCATCCGCATTAAACATCGTCGTATCTGACTTGTTTTGGCTGGTAGATCGACGTGCAACCACAGAGACTTCCTCTAAGCCTACAGCCTGTTCGCGAATGGAAACAATACCCAAGTCCAAATCGCTGAGAATTTGAACAGTTCGAAAGAAGTTCTCATAGCCTAAGTATTGGATTTTAAGGAGGTAATCTCCTTCTCGGATGGATTGGATTTCGAAGTTCCCATCCAAATCCGAAATCATGCCGTCAACTTGGGTTGAATCATTTACCCGCAATAAAAGAACAGTGGCATTGGGTATTGTCTCTTTGCTTTTGGCATCCTGAATTTTTCCTTTTAGAGAAAAAGTTTGGGCAAATGAACCCCAGGAAACAAAAAGTAAAAAAAGAAATAGAACTCTGATTTTCATGCAGTTGGTTTAATTGGCTATTGCTGTAACACAAAATTAAGCCTGATGGATATTCTTTATGTTGATTTTAGGCTAAGCGGTTAAAAGGTTGAATAAACTGCACACCAATCATGTAAATTTTTGATCACAAGGAGGTAAAGTTTTGTTCTGAATATTTCGAAACGTCCTTTGACAGCTAATGTCACAAAAAGATGTTGTTTTTTATGACGTAGTAATGTTTATAAAAGCAACATTTCTATCTTATCTGAAGAAATAGACGAAGCAATGGAAGACATGGGAAAAATCAACATCAGCACCAAGCCGCTTTCCTCCGGAAATGTTCAGGTAAAGTTTTTTGTGGAAAATGAGCAAGGCTCCGAATATGGATATTTGCTCGTTCGGGAGCCCAAACCTGTGGGGGATATTATTTTGGAGATTCAGTCTCGATTGGCAAAACGAAAGGCTGCCCAACGAAATATCGATCCGCTATTTCCTTTGGCCCCAGAACCTGAGGACTATGACTTTTATCTTTTTTCGGCATGAGTTATCTAGCTAGTAATCTTCGGTATTTGCGTAAGCAAAAAGGACTGACTCAGCAGGATTTAGCTGATCAGTTGGAGGTACAGCGAACCATGATTTCTGCTTATGAGGATGGACGGTCTGAACCAAAGCTAAGTTCCTTACTGAAAATCAGCACCATTTTGGAAGTAGGTTTGGATGAGCTATTGGAGCATGATATTGAAAACTTAGGTCGGAAAGCACTACAAAAACGCAATCTACAAATCTTGACAATTGCTGCAGATGAATCGGATCGGGAAAATATCACTTGGGTAGGACAGAAGGCATCTGCTGGATATCTAAATGGATTTGCTGACCCGGAGTTTATGGAGCAGTTACCTCAGTTTCACCTCCCGAATTTACCCCGCCATGCCACATACAGAGCTTTTGAATTGGCGGGTGATTCCATGCTGCCGCTTATTGCTGGGACGATTATCATTGGAGCGTATGTGGAGCATCCATCAGAAATCAAAAGTGGACGAACTTACGTTTTGGTTACCCAGTCAGAAGGGATTGTTTATAAGCGAGTATTTAATTATTTGGCGGAGAATGGGAAGCTTTTTTTAGTTTCTGATAATGAACAGTATAAGCCTTATGAAATCCGCGGAGAGGATATCCTGGAAGTGTGGGAAGCCAAAGCTTTTATCAGCACGGATTTTCCAAATCCTGGGGATAAAAAGAAATCCCTTAGCCTTTCTGATTTAGGAGAAATGCTGAAAGATATTCAAGAAGATTTACGAAAGTTAAAACCATAAAGCCGGCACACTGACCGGCTTTTTTTAATTCTCAATTAGGTTTCTGAAATTCTTCTCGATTTGTCCCACAGCATCAAAGCTGGGGTCAATATTGATGACGCCCTGTCCCAGTTCATGCCAAAGTCCGTCTCCGCAATCCAGGTATATCCCTCGTTTTTTACTGGGAGACTCTTTGGCCAGATCATAATCGTAATCCGGGGTGAAAATCAGTTTCATTAGCTGAAATGCATATTCCCAATTTAGAGAATCCGTTTTGTCATCATGCTCAAACACTACCTTCCGGTTGGCAAAATGAAGCTTGATGGAAGCGTCATGTATTCCTTCTTTCTCCACCACTCTAAAGTTGATTTGTAGTGGTTTTTCTTTTTTGGCAGTCTCATAGATGGCTTGAATTAGGTCCTGAGCCATAAGTTGCCAAGCTTCTTGATTGGAAGGTGATTTAAACACAGAGGTTTTTCCATGCTCGATAGTTGCCATCGTTATCTCTCCTTCACCTTC
>JABXHZ010000087.1 GCA_013373335.1 Cyclobacteriaceae bacterium
AGGCTTTCGCTTGGATAAACTGATAAAAAAATACCCCATCCGGATCTTCTGCCAAATGATCTAGATCTGACTCCATTCTTTTAACCAATTTAGTATCCACTATACCCTCCTCGATCATCTCTTGAGCCGAGCTAAGCATCAAATTTTTCCAATAATCTGTCATCAATTTTAATCGATAGGGCTGGGATTGATCTAAATGGAAGCCCCCTGGTTTTAACTCGATTCTTTCAAACCCTGCCTGATGCAGCAGATTACCTAGCTGCAAACCGATATCAGGATTTCCCCCATGTTGAATCTGAAATGCATTGTAGGCTTGATAATAATCGGCTAATCCCTGGAGTTTAGGAATAAAATGGAAACTGGAATTAAATACTTCCGTGATGTATACAACCCCTCCTGATTCAAGGTGGGAAAAGACGCCATCAATGACTTTTTGAGGCTGGGGGACATGCTCCAAAACCCAACAGATAAATGCAGAATCAAATTTTTTATCGAGCTTAAGTTGAGTGGCATCTTGCTTGAGAAATTTTAAATTCCGCTCTTTGAAATCACTGAGATTCTTTTTTGCTTGATCTATTTGGCGGGCTTCTATTTCTACGCAGGTGACCGAGAGATTGGGAAATTTTTCGAGTAAAATGCGAGTTTGACCTCCCACGCCCGAACCTATTTCTATTAATTGCCTTGCCTCGGACAAGTCGATCCATGGATAGATTAAGGAATTCAAGATTCCTGCTTGTTCAAGGAGTCTTTCTTGCTCCTTTTTTTGATATCCGTGAATGTATGTGCCCATATCTGTGGAAGTAAAGTTCCAAAAAATATGTGCAATTTTGATAGGAAGATTCGGAAAAGCTCATTTTCAAAAAGAAATTCAATGTCTTTTTTCTTTTTAGAAGAGCGAGGTCTAACCTAATTCAAATCCTAAATAAAAGGATTACTCAGTTTCTATTTTTAGTTTGCATCTAAACAAGAAACATCGCTAATTCGCTTTAAGTAAAAATTATCCATTCCAACATGACAAACCCTATCCGTATCGGCAGCTTTGAAGATTTTGAAGTTTATAATGGAAAAGAACTAGGCAGCTCAGATTTTTTCAAAATCACTCAAGATCAGATTAATCTTTTTGCCGATGCGACACATGATCATCAATGGATTCACACCGATCCGGAGCGGGCAAAAGCGGAAGGAGCTTTTGGAAATACTATTGCGCATGGATACTTGACCTTAAGCATTGTTCCTTATCTGTGGGAGCAGATTGTTCAGGTAGAAAACCTGAAAATGATGATCAATTACGGCATAGAAAATCTGCGTTTTGCTCAAGCGGTCACGGTGGATAGCGAGGTAAGATTGGTTGCAAAGCTTCGGAATGTTGCTAATCTTCGAGGTACCGTAAAGGCCGAGGTGGAAGTCAAACTGGAAATCAAAGACCAAAAAAAACCGGCTTTCGCCGGAGTTTTGATTTTCCTTTATCACTTCAAAGATTAAGACTTCAATAAGTCGTTGACCACCGTGGCTGCGCAAGAACAGCCGAAAGCTGCTGGGAGGAAAGACATGGTTCCGTAGGCCGATTTTTTAAAGTTGGTTCCATCGGTCATCATCAAGCTTTCGCGGATTACCCGCTCAGTAGAAAAGACTGCTTTGAATCCAGAATAGATTTTTCGGTTTCTTAATCGCTTTCTTACAAGTCTGGCCAATTTGCATTCATAGGTTTCGGAAATGTCCACCACCCGGATTTGGGTGGGATCTACTTTTCCTCCGGCTCCCATGGAACTGACCAACGGGAATCCTCTTCGGTAGGCTCCTTCTATAAGGTGGAGTTTTGGTGTAAAGCTATCGATGCAATCCACCACGTAATCAAATTCATTTTCTTCTAACAGTCGGGTCATGGCGTCTGGTCGCAGAAACTCCCGAATGGCATGAATTTTCAATTTGGGATTGATCGCCAGTAATCGTTCTTCCATCCATTCTGCTTTGGATTGTCCTACGTTTTTTTGAGTGGCAGGCAGTTGCCGGTTGACATTGCTGATGTCGACCGTATCCCCATCAATTATGGTCATCTGACCTACGCCGGATCGGGCAATAAATTCAGCCGCAAAGGAGCCAACACCCCCCAAACCAACAACCAATACATGTTTTTGGGCTAATTTTTCTAATCCTTCCCGTCCTGTAATTAGCTCAGTCCGGCTCAGCCAGGCAAAGTCGCTCATTTGATTTTTCTACTTGATATTCGATTCCAGTTTTCGATGACCTGCTTCTTTAGACTTTCAACAGGCCGGCCCAAAATTACGGAAGCAGCTTCATATATGGAATCGATGGATTGTAATGCATCATCTGTTTCGAAAAATATCCTATCTATTGGACAGTTTTTAAGCCAATGGGAAGCGTTGGAATCAGCTTTCATCACTGCTTTCCCAAAAGAGAAATAAACAGGGAAATCCAATAATTGGCTTGCCAAATGGGCTTTTAAATTCCATCCATGCCAAATGATGTGAGGCGGAGAGGCCGTTTTTTTTAAATATTCCAAAAGTAGATCGTGCCCTTTGACGCAGTGTAGAATCAAGGGGATTTCTTCGGCTTTTGCAGTAATTGCTTGCGCTTCAAAAGCGTCTTTTTGGATGGATAGATTTGGGCCTTGGAGTCGGTCAAAACCTGCTTCCCCTATGGCCAAGCAATTTTTGTTGGATACATATTGCCTGATTTCCTCCCATTTTTCCTCCCATCTGTCATATAAATTCCAAGGGTGAAGACCAATAGAAAAGTATTGCTGGGAAGATAAAGAATCTATTTTCTCCTCAGCATTGAATAGGCTATTTGGAATATTCAATCGATGAGTATGTACATCGAAGAGTTTCATTTTAAAATCAAATAATTTATTAGTTTATTTAGGTCAAGACCAAATCAAATGACTAGACAAAACTATCTACTATTATTCGTAATTATTACGTTTTTTTCCTGTCAAGGCACGGAGACTGAAGATGCCTCCGAATCGATCAACTTGGAATTGGAAGTTACTGATTCGGTTCGCGTACCTTATGTAGGCGTTTTATCCTTTATGGATATCCGATCTGAGTGGGATAGGGCTTTGTTTTTTGATATGCAGAAGCGGAGCTTTGTCAGCACTGACCTACAAGGTAATATCCTTGGGCAATTCTCGAAAGATCGCGATTCTCCTGATGGATTTGGATCCTTTCCGATGGCAGCGGGTAGATTTTTGGATCAGAATCGGATTCAGCTTGTATCGATGTATGGGGTCTTTGAATATGATTTGGAAGGAAATCTCCTGCGAAGCGCCAAGACTCCAAAAGACGAGATTAAAGGCTTTTCGGGTAGGATGGATGCTATTCGAGAAATATTCCCGGTGGGAGATCGATTGTTGCTGACAGGACTTCTTCCCCGGACAGAATACAATAAAACGCAGCCCGAGTTTTATGATACTTTTAAGCAACTCGTTTGGGTCGATCCGCAGTCTGGAAGTATGGAGCAGTTTCTGCATTTGGACTCAGCCAGTATTTTTCAAAATAATCGCTCGCATGAACCGACTACGCTCACCGCTACCTTTGATGTTAGGGATGATGAGTTATTTGTGATTTCCGGTGGTGATCCTTTTTTGAATGTGTATGAACTGAAAGCCCCCTACAAAAAATTAAAGCGAATTCCCTTAGAATTGACTGATTTTCAGGTTAATCCTGGTGAAAATCCTCAAAAAGCAGATCCTCGGGCTATTTCTTTTGACCCAAGCTATGGGATGATCAGCAAGCTGACAATTGTGGGAGATTACTTGTTAATCAATTATACGACTGGCTATGAAGATCTTGATAGAGAGGAATACCAGTCTATTCAGTCACAAGAGCAATGGCAGGACTTCAATGCAAGAGTAGGTGAAAAGTATAAACCCCGGCTTCAGGTCCTTTCTTTGGAGGGTGAGAAATTGCTAGATATAGAAATGCCCGATAGACTAGGGAATGTATTTGTTAGCAGAGATGAAAGCTTGTGGTTTAATGTGCTACCTAATCCGGATGTCGAGGAGGACTTTTTTCAAATCAATAAGGTGGAGATCAAAAAAAGCCGGGATTAACCGGCTTTAATCTTTTTCACTGCTTTTGATATGCAAAGGTACCTCCTCCTTGTTTGAAGGTGAGGGTGCCCTTATCAGGATCAAAAATAAAGGTTGCACCGACTTGGCGAAATTCGAATGTATGTTCGTCGGTTGCTTCTAAAGGTATTGCAGGTTGCCCTGTTGCTTGTACAATCAAAGTATTACCTTCCTTGGTAAAGTTGAATTTAAGAGGTAGTTGCTCAGAGGCGTATTCTCCTAAGTAAGACTCGAGTTGCTCCGGGCTCACCGCATAGCCTTTAAAAGAGGGGAATTTGATGTCTTTTCCAAAATAAGAATCCAACAGTGCCAGGGTGATATCATTGGTGTTAAAATTCACGCCGTTGGACAGGGTAACGAGCGTCAGCTTTTCTTCAGGAAAATGTGCCAAAAGAGATTGGAAACCATCAATTCCACCATTGTGTCCAAGTGCTTTTCGCTCATAATAGGGGAAAGAGAAAATTCCCCGACCATACCCATCTTGAAGTTCGGTCATCTTTTCCAAGCTTTCTTGTGAAATCAGTTTGCCGGCAAAAAGACTTTCGATAAACGTAGAAAGGTCCCTTACTGTGGACTGTATGGCCCCAGCGCCTAATGGAATACTTGGGTCAGTTTCTGCCTCGAGTGTCCACTTATCTTTGAAGGAGTATGATCGTGCTTCGTTTTCCTCTGGCTTGACCTCATCAAATATTCGTGTGCTTTCCAGGTCTAATGGTCCAGAAATTCTTTCCCCTAGCAGCTCTTGGAATCTCTTTCCATATGTTTTCTCCAAAATAAATGTAAGAAGTACATAATTGGAGTTTGAGTATTCTGACTTGGAGTCAGGAGTAAAAATGCTGCCCCCATCTGCGATGATTTTTACCATTTCTTCCTCAGTCTTTGGATTGGTATAGTAGGTCAGGTAAAGGGGATTACTGGTAAAATTGGCTATTCCACTTCGATGCCTAAGAAGCTGATCAATTGTGATAGCATCGGCATTGGGTACTGTAGGGTAAAAATCCGCAAGTGTTTGATCTAGTGAAAGCTTCCCTTCTTCAACAGCCTGAAAAATCAAAACTGAGGTAAACATTTTAGAAATTGACCCCACATTAAACTTGGTATTGGTGGTCAATTTTTGCTGCTTTTCCAAGTCTGCAAAACCTATTCCTTTTTGGTAGACAGGCTCTCCGTTCTTTGAAATGAGAACACTTCCCATGTATTTATCATAAAAGTCCAGTGAGTCCAAGAAACGGTCAGTTTGCTCAAAATTGGATTTTTGGCCAAAGAGGTTCGCACTGCAAAGCCAAAAAAAGGTGAGGTAGAGTGTAAATTTTCGTAGCATTTTCCTGAATTAGTTGTAATAAAAAAGCTCCTAGTTAATGTAATGACTAGGAGCTGATTTTCAAAGTATTAAGTTTAATCTAGGCGGTTTCTTTCTTCTGAGCTACCCGTACTGGATCTTACACGGAAGCTTTCTCCTTGAGCAAATCTCCATCGGAGTGTAAATCGTACCCCTTGGTTGCTTCGGTATTGACGGAATCCGGTATTGATATCCGCGAAGTCTACATTGGCGCGAATGACCTGAGTTCGGAATAAATCGGTTCCATTTACTGCCAAAGTCAATCGGTCTTTCATCAGGGTTTTGGTTACACCAGCATCCATCCAGGCAAAGCCTTCAATAGTTCCTTGCCCCCAAATTTGAGGACCAACATACATCCCAACGAGTTCTAGTTTAAATCCTTTAGGTAGCTGAAGGTTGTGCTGAGTTCGAGCCATAAAGGAAACCTGGTCTACATCCAAGAAGTCCTCTCCGATTTGTGATTTATACTGATTGTAATTCACTTGTACCATGTTGGAAGTATTCCACCATTTGGTGATTTCTACCGGGACAATTCCTCTGAAATTCACGTTTCTTGTTTTATCGAAATTATCGGTGAAAGTCGTTGTTGTTCTTTCCTCCTGATCCTGAATGAATACTTGCATAAAGGCATCTTCTGTCTCTGAATATCCAAGGGTAAATTGATAGGCTCCGTTGATTACATGGTTCATCTCAATATTATTGGAGTACTGAGGACGTAGGTTTGGATTTCCTCTCTCCGAAGTCAATGGATCGATATAGTAAACAAAAGGATTCAACAATCGATAATTCGGACGAGTGATTCGTCGGTTGACATTATATATGATCTGATATTTTTCGCTCACTTGATGCTGTACAAAGAAGCTAGGAAACAGGTTGAAATACTGCTGTTTGTTTTGCTGATCTAATGTCACCGAATTACCCAAAATGTCTGAGTATTCCCCTCTTAAGCCAAATTGATAGTTTACTTTTGGACTGAAAGCTCCTTTGAGTGATGCATAAGCTGCCAATACGTTTTCATTATAAATGAATCTGTTGGAGTTGGGATCCGGCTCAAATGGCCCTTCCTCAATAGATCGGCTTAGATCTAAATCATTATCTGATTTTACCCAACTTCCCTTCACTCCGGTTTCTAATATTTTTCCATTTTTCAGCGGCTTGGTGAAATCGACCTTTGCTGTAAAAATGGTGTAATACATATCATTCAAAGTCTGAATTCTATCAGTTGTAAAGTTGCTCTGATTAGCCCCTGTCCAATATTCATTGGAAAGAATGGATGTAGAATTTGCATCCATGATGGTATAGTCCAAATCTGATGAAATTTTGGTGCCTAAGGTGTCTAGCTTTCCATCATAGTGAAGGTTTCCAAAAATCCTAGTTCTGGTTCCATTGTCGTTATTTCGAGAGTTCAAATAGTTGAATTCAGATTCGCCAGGAATAGAAATTTCCGTGAATGAGGTATTGTTCGATCCTCCTGTAGATCTTGAGGCTTGAAGATTGACTCCCAAGTTATGATTAGGATTGATCTCATAGTTTGCTGATCCGGTAAAATTCGGAGTACGGAAGCGCGTTTTGATTCTGGAGTCTTGGGTAAACTTAGAAGTCCCTTCCTCTAGCTCAAAGTTTCGGATGATATCCAGGTCATTGTAATTTGCATTTTCATTGTAGTTCAAATTCGCATTCGTAGACCATTTTCCTTTTTTCACATTGATGGTTGCGCCAGCAATAGGAGCATTCAATCCGTTGTATTGAGTACCTAATTGTATATTTCCAAAGACACCATCTACCGTGTTTTTCTTTAATACAATGTTAATCACACCAGCTGCACCTTCTGCATCAAATCGGGCAGAGGGATTGTTGATCACCTCAATGCTTTTGATGTTTTCTGCAGGCATGGAACGGAGGTAATTCGCTAGGTCTGTAGCGCTCATATAGGTAGGCCGATCATTAATCATCACAGTAACACCTCCCCGTCCATTCAGGATAATATTTCCATCTTGATCTACATAGACGCCTGGTGAACGACCGATAACATCCAAGGTATTTGACCCTTCTGCCATAACCGTTCCCTCTACATTGACAATGGTTTTATCCGGTTCGATGATGATTTCCGGACGAGAAGATTGAACTGTAACCTCATCCAATCCAGTCATTTCATCATTGATGGTAATGGTTCCAAAGTCTTTCGTCATGCCTGGGACCAAGTCAAATGCCTCCGAAGTATAAGTTGCATAGCCAATGGAGGAAATGACGAGTTGAACGTTAGCTGATTTGACGGATTCGATGAAGAATGTACCCTCTTCATCAGATACAGATCCATCTACAAGGCCTCCTCCATTGGAGTTTACAAGTGCTACATTCGCAAAAGGAACAGGGGCGCCACTTTGGTCGATGACTTTACCTGAAAGTTTACTTATCTCTTTTGCTGCTAAGCTGCTCAAACCCATTAGGTAAAGCAGGAATGAGAGAAAAATCAAGTTGGCAGTTTTCATGAGTGTTGGTTTAATTGTTTAATACCATTCTATGAAAAAGCAATGCCATAAGACAAAAAAGTGGTTCAATTGCTTTATTTGGCTGTTTTTATACAAATAGCAGAAAAGAGTGTGTACGATACCGAACAATTTTTGCCACTCAACCGAACAAAAAAAATCCCCGGACATTTGGCCCAGGGATTAAAAATTTCAAAGTTGTTTTTCTGAATTAAAGAGCTGCTTGAAAGCGCTTCTCCACTTCTTCCCAGTTCACAACATTCCAGAAGGCAGAAATATAATCAGGTCTTCTGTTTTGGTAATTCAAGTAATAAGCGTGTTCCCATACATCCAAACCAAGGATTGGAGTTCCTTTAATTTCAGCAACATCCATCAAAGGATTGTCCTGATTAGGAGTTGAGGAAACAGCAAGACCGTTTTCTGTTACAACTAACCAAGCCCAGCCTGATCCAAAACGTGTAGCGGCAGCTTTGTTGAAAGTATCCTGAAACTCAGCGAAAGTGCCGAATTTTGTTTTGATAGCCTCTGCTAGTGATCCACTAGGTTCGCCACCACCATTTGGGCTTAAAATAGTCCAAAACAAAGAGTGGTTGAAATGACCTCCTCCGTTGTTTCGAACTGCAGTATGAGCGCCAGCTGCTTTCATCAATTCCTCAAGAGATTTTCCCTCTAGGTCTGTGCCAGCCACAGCATTATTCAAGTTAGTTACGTATCCATTGTGGTGTTTTCCATAGTGGATTTCCATAGTTCTTGCATCAATATGCGGCTCGAGCGCATCAAATGCATACGGTAAGGAAGGTAGTTCAAAAGCCATTTTTCTCTAAAATTTATAGTTAAACATCAATTAAAATCCTCGAATAAATAATCTGTTTGGTAAACCATAATCCGGGACAAAAGGTTCTTTTTCGTCAAAAAACATCCTAATCCCGGAGCTTTTCGAAAAATCTGAGGATTAATTCCCCACATTCCTTTTCCAATAAGCCTCCGGTAATCTTTGTCTTCGGATGAAGAATATTAGAATTCGTTTGTCTAAAACCTCTTTTTGGATCGGTGGCTCCAAAATAGACTTCGCTGATTTGTGACCAAAACAAGGCTCCTCCGCACATGGTGCAGGGCTCCAACGTTACATAAAGTCGGCAATTTGTCAGGTACTTCGCACCTAGGCTGTTTGCCGCAGCGGTTATTGCAATCATTTCCGCATGGGCTGTGACATCCTGTAATCTCTCTGTTTGATTGTAAGCTTTGGCGATGATGCGGTTTTTTGAGACGATTACCGCTCCTACAGGAATTTCCCCTTCTTCAAAAGCGATTTGGGCCTGCTTCAGCGCCTCGTTCATGAAATATTCATCGGAATACAGCTCCATTACCTGAAATAATCCAAAATTTCATTTCGAATGCCCTCATTAATAACAATTGCTAAGATGAGGGAGACCACTAAGCCGATAGTGGCTTTTAACAAATCATTGCTGGCTAATTTGAATGCCCGGAATCTCCAAGCCTGTTTGTTTTTGGCTTTTCCGTGTTTTCCAATAGCAATTGCCAATTCTCGTCCACCCAATAGTCCAATGAAGACCCAAGTAGTACTCATTGGTACGTTGTTGTACATTTTGAAATAGAAAAGGATAATTGCGTATACAAAATCCACAATTGTAGCGGCTCGGACGTCTGTCACATTGGTTTTTTCGTTGACAATCCCTTGGATTTTATCTCCTTTTAGATAGAAAAGGAATCCAAGACCAAGGAATACCACTCCGGTGTAAGCAATGAATTCAAAAACTCCAAGCTGGCGGGGAAGGAATACGGCTATGTTAGCGGCATCCTGCATAATCCAAACCGACCAAAGTGTCCCGGAAGTAATCCATTGAAGGACTGTCCAATAAGGTTTGGCTTTGCCTTTTAAGTAATTCTGGACAAAGCGCTCCAATAAAAACCAGACAATCATAGCCACCACAAATGCTAGAATGTATCCGAAGAAACTTTTGACCATGACACTAGCGATGGTCCCAGCTTTGTAAGTGAAAACATTTAGGAGCAAAAAGGTAGTCGAAACAGGCATCCTTAGCCGTGTCATGACCAACAATACTATAGGGGCTGCTAATTGCAAGAAAACAAAATGCTCTGGTGCTTTTTCCAATCCCGGAACAGATAGTCGCTGATGACTTACATCCCCATCGTAAACTACCCAGCTGTAGGTGACCGTTGCCACAAAGATCATCCCCATGAAAATCCAAAGCCAGTACCATTTACGGTGTTGATTGGATGCAATAAAAGTCCCTATGGTCTGAATACTGTCATTGGCTATTGCAGAATAGGCTGCCAGGAAAAACCCAAACCACATTGCCGGATAAGTATAAGGGGCAATGACGGCCGCGATTGAAATCAAAATACAGATGACAATCAGAAATGTTTTTTCCTTATGCGTAAAATCAAATAGGGCATAAGCAGTTTTTGAAAGGTTTTCCTGATTGATATTTTGGTCAATGATTTTTTTCTTGGCCATGTTTTCTAATGGGTAGGCGTCAGAACAAAATTAAGTAAGTTATTTTGGTGCTCATGTTAAGAAATTGTTAAGTCAGAACAATTAGTTTGTTCTAGCCTTTATTCTTATTGTTTATCCTGAAAAAAATTCAAATTTTGTCTTTTGGTCCTAAGAAAATTTGGAATTTCTTACAGTAAAGCAGCCTGATTTAAAGGGTCCAAGATAGAAGCGAAACTAAGGCAACTACCCCATCATCCATGGAAAAATTGGAATTAGAGCCACAGCGAAACCAAAAATGGAAAAGCTATGCTATTGGAGCGATAGCGTTGCTGCTATTCATTTTTGCGATTGATTTGCTGACGCTGGCGATGGGCGATTTGAATAGTGGAGTAGCAAAAGACCTTTTTTCTGCAACTCAGAATCCCTTTATCAGCTTATTTATCGGATTATTGATGACTGCTCTTCTTCAGAGCAGTTCCACCGTTACTTCCAGTGTGGTAGCAGTAGTGGCTGCCGGTACCATGACTCTTGAACAAGCTGTTCCTCTAGTGATGGGAGCGAATATTGGGACAACCCTTACCAGTACCTTGGTTTCTTTTTCGTACATCATGAAGAAGAAACAGTTCAAGCGGGCACTTTCGGCGGGAATTATCCACGATATCTTCAATATCTTCACGGTGATTATTCTCCTGCCATTGGAGCTATATTTTAAGCCACTGACCAAAATGGCCATTTATTTTGCGCATTGGTTTGCTCCATCTGAGGAATTTACGGGACCCATGGTTTACCATACCTTGTTCACCCGCCCACTAACCCAATGGTTGGTTGATATTATCGGCATCCCTTTTTTGACCACCATTTTAGCCGTCTTTTTGATCTTTGGGGCAATCAAGTTATTGGCAACTTCGGTGTATCGCACCTTCGTCAAAGATAGTTTTCAGGATATCAATAATGTGATTTTCAAAAATCCCAACCTAGCATTTCTATATGGGACCTTTTTCACGGCAGCCGTTCAATCCAGCACAGTGACAACTTCTTTGGTTGTACCTTTGGTGGCGACCAAAAAAGTCAGTCTTCGAAAGGTGTTTCCCTTCATAGTAGGAGCAAATATTGGAACTACCATAACCGCAGGAATTGC